>JAESQQ010000694.1 GCA_016765095.1 Planctomycetota bacterium
CGCTGGCAGCCGGAAGGGCGCTGGCAGCCGGAAGGGCGCTGGCAGCCGGAAGGGCGCTGGCAACCGGAAGGGCGCTGGCAGCCGGAAGGGCGCTGGCAGCCGGAAGGGCGCTGGCAGCCGGAAGGGCGCTGGCAACCGGAAACAAGACACCGCTGGCAACCGGAAGCCCGCTGGCAACCGGAAGCCCGCTGGCAGCCGAAAGCCCGCTGGCAGCCGAAAGCCCGTTGGCAACCGAAAGCCCCTCGAGGCGACACGCGGGCGAACGCGCGCTCGGACGGGCGCGGCGTAGGTCGGGCTTCAGTCCAATCCGCGTCCGCGCATCTTCTTGGCGGCGATGGCCAGAACGACCGAGCGAGGGACGAGGCGCTGGAGAAAGTTCATCGCGCGGTGCTTGGCGACAGGGACCACGAGTCGCCGAGGGCGCTTGATCGCGGCGAAGGTGTGGTCAGCGATCTGTTCCGGAGTCCGGCTGTCGTGGTCGATGTTTGCGTCGGGTGAGCCTGCGATCCCCTGAAACTCGGTCGGGACGGGCCCTGGAGCGACGATCACAAACCGGACGCCGCGGTGACCGAACTCCTCGTCGAGGGCCTCGCTGAGCGAGTGCACGTAGGCCTTGCTGGCAGCGTAGACGGCGAAGTACGGGACCGGCTGGAAGCCAGCCACCGAGCCTATGTTCACGACGACGCCGCTCCCTCGTTCGCACATGGCGGGGAGGAAACCCAAAGTCAGCGCAGTCAGAGACTCACAGTTGAGCCGCACGACCCGGAGCTGATCTTCGAGGGAGTGATCGAGGGCGTTGCCGAAGAGCCCCATTCCGGCGTTGTTGACCAGGACGTCGGGAGCAGGCACGAGGGCCTGGATTCGTTTGAAGGCGCCCGGATCCATGAGATCCACAGCGACGGTCTCGACCTTGACCGCGAGGGTCCTGAGCCGAACCGCCTCCTCGATCAGTCGCTCGGCCCGCCTGGCGACGAGGACGAGGTCGTAGCCCTCAGTCGCTAAGCGATCGGCAATCGCAGCTCCGATTCCGCTCGAAGCACCTGTAATCACCGCTGTGGGCACCGTCACTCCAGACCTGGTTCAGAGAGGCCCGAACCAACAAACACGACCAGCCGACTTCTTGGAGTCGGCTGGCCGAGAGTCTACTGCCGGAGGGGCGAGAGCCGCTCGACGGTGACGAATGCCGCTAGGCGGTGGCGAAGCTGTTCGCGAGGATCGCGGTGACGTGGCGCTGACCCGAGCGGGTCAGCTTCCAGCCAATGCGTTGATCCTGAGGATCCCGCTTCTCCAAGAAGTAGGCGCCGTCCTTCTTCATGTTCTGAGCGAAGTTCGCGACGTTGTAGGCGTCGTAGTCGAGCGCGAGTTGACGGAGCCACTCGGTGTGGATCGTCCGCTTCTGGTGACCGATCCAGAGCGCGATCGCACGCTGGCGAGCCCGAACCGAGCGGCAATCGAGCATCAGCGCCTCGAGCTGGGCTCGATCGTCGTCGCTGAGCTTGAGCGGCCGCTTGCGGCGGTGGGAGCCGCTCTTGCGCTTCTGGCCACCCGAAGAGCTCTTCTTGCGCGAGCTGGCGCCGCTCTTGGTCTTGGTCGAGCGAGCCTTGCCCGACACGCCGCGACGAATCTCGTCGAGACCCGCCTCGAGAGCTATGACGGCGACGTCGAGGGGTGAGACCTCCACGTCGCGAGCCTGCTCAAGAGCTTCGGTCAAGAGAACGAGCTGCTCCCAGATTCGTTTTGGCATGACGATCCGCCTGGCGACGGTGTCCTCGGTCTTTGTGGCGTTCTGCATGGCACCTCCATCGCTGACAGCAGACTTCAACGAGGGTAGCGATGGGCTCCGACATCCCTGGGCAGGCGGGTGAGACGTCCCGAGCCCCACCGAAGCCCCATCGCGCCCAGCTCCACCGCCGGGTAGAGCTAGGCGAAGCGATGGGTCGTGGCGGGCTTCATGCCTCCCTCAACCCGGAAACCGCCGACCGCCCCGGAACGCGTTCTCACGTGAGAACCGCCGACCACCCCGAACCTTCGGACACGAACACGCCTCGCTCAGGCTGAGCGAGGCGTGCGAATTGCCCTCGGGGTTTAGACCGCGGCTGCGTCTGCGAGCTTGAGCCCGGCGATCTCGTCGGGGAAGTTCTCCTTGAGCCGACGCTCGACGCCACCTTGGAGGGTCGCGACCGAGCTCGGACAGGTCCCGCAGGCGCCGACCAGGCGAACCACCGCCAGGCCGTCGTCGATCGAGATCAAGTCAATGTCCCCCCCATCCTGTTGGAGGAAGGGAGCCACGTCCGAGATGATGAACCGACCGACGCGCTCGAAGAGGGTGTCTCCGTCGCCGTAGTTGCGGTCGCTGCTCGAAGACGGCTTCGTCAGGCGGGTGAGGATCTCGGTCACGGCGGTGGTCAACTCCGCCCATTCCGTGCCCTTGGTGCGAGTCACGGTCACGAACGTGCTCAGCTGAAACAGAGACTCGACGCCGTTGAGGGCGAGGACTTCCTTGAACAACTCGGGAGCGTCTTCGTCCTCGGCAGTCCAAGTCTTGGAAGCCGATCCGAGCGAGAACGCGAGCACGAACTTGCGCGCGTCGGGGTTGGGGGTGTCCTCGTGGCGGAGAACGGTCTTGGGCTTGGGGGGGTTCCCTCCCGTAAGCGAAAACCCGCTCGCGGCACCCTGGTCGAGGTAGTCGACCCGAAGCCCCTCAAGAGCCTCTTCGACAGCCCCCTCGATCACGCACGAGATGCCCTCGACTTCGAATTTGAAGTCATTCTCTTCAACCTCGTCTAGGGAGAGCCCGAACTTGCCGTCGTCCTCGACAAGGATCCGGACAACAGTGTCTGAAGGCTCCTTGCTGAGGTATTCGTCGAGCTTCTCCTTGGCCCGCACAGTCAGGCGAACGTCGGACATGGGTGCCTCCCAATCAAATAGCACTAATTCAGGTTTATATCCACGAGGAGAATAGCACGCGTCCTCACACCCGACGACCTTCAAGGTGTCTAGCGGCGGGGCGATCAGCCCTCCTCGTCCAGCCGGCGGCTCACTGGCTTGAGCGAGGCTCCGCTAGACGCTATGAGGGCCGCCAAGTTGGCGGCCCTCATAGCGTCTAGGTCGACGGATCGGTCCCAAGCTCCTCTTCAAGGCGAGCCCGCTCCGCCTCGGCGACCTCGAGCTGCTCGCGCGTGACCTGCTCGACCTGGGCCAGGCGAATCCTCTGCGACCCACTCTCCGCGCTCTGGGTCTCGTCGTGGCGCAGCTCGGCCTCCGTGCGGAGCGAATCGACCCGCGCCCGCGCCTCCGTCAACGAGTTGCGGAGCGAGTCGCGCTCCTCAGCGATCTCGTGGCGATCCGCCTCGAGCGCCTCCAGTTGGGCGTCTCGCTCTCGAAGTTCAGTCACGACCTTGGCTCGTTGTCGTCGTGCGGTCAGGCTGACTTCACGCTCTCGGTCCAAGGCGACTTTGACGTCGCGGCCGCGCTCGGCGTCGCGTTCGACCCGCTCCAGGCGCAGCTGAAGACCGGAGAGCTCGCGTTCGAGGGCCTCGCTCTCGAGCGTCCGATCCTCGAGCGCCGAGAGGAGCGCGTCGCGCTGCAGCTCGAGCGCCTGACGAAGGCGCCGCTCTTGACGGAGCAGATCGACGCCGCGGACCCGTTCTTCGAGCTCGGTCTCCACGCCGCTGAGGTCCTTCTCTGCCTCCTCCACCGAAGTCCAGGCCCGGCGGAGTTCGCGTTGCGCCTCGCGCAGCTGAAGCACGAGCGCGTAGTCGGCGCTCCCCTGTCGGGTCTCCTCCGCTCCAGGTGGGCAGACGAGCTGAGCCAATCGCGCCGAGAGGCTCTGGACTCGCCGAGCCGCGAGCAGCTTCTCACGGAGGGCCCGAATCGAAGTTCGACCCTCCTCGAGGGCCCGCTGCACAGCGTGGCGCTCAACCCGCAGACCGCGCTCGTCCTGATCCACAGCCCGACTCAGCGCCTGCTCCGCCTCCACCAAGGCCAGCAG
>JAESQQ010000695.1 GCA_016765095.1 Planctomycetota bacterium
GCCTCGCGGGGACGCGAGGTGCGATCTGTAGGGTGCGGGGTTTACCCCCGCCCGACGCCTGTCCCGGCGCGACCTACGGTCGAGCTTTTCATGCGACGCGAGCACGAGCACAGGCGCGCGTCCGATCCTCGGCGGAGTTCGTGATTCTGAGTGGTTGCGCGACGCCGAGACGTAAGAGACCTCCTATAAAGCGGAGCACGATCCTGAGTGAGGTCGCCCTCCTCACGCAGGGGAGTCGTGAGACCCCACTCGCGGGCGACCTCTCAGGATCGTGGCCTCCGCTTTAGACGGCCGGGACGAAGAGTCGAAACCCGATCCAGTTCAGCCGCTGCTTGGGCGAAACGGGGAGCCGCGAAGTCGCAGTGCAGAACTCGACCGGACAGCGCCATGACCCGCCGCGAACCACGCGCTCGCTCCGACCCTTCCGACTCCGCGGGCCCGTCGGATCGGTCTGTGCCTCGTCTGGGTATTCGCCGTAGCGATCCGTCGTCCACTCCCAGACGTTGCCGACCATGTCCAGGCACCCAAACACCGACTGCCCTCGCGGGAAGCTCCCGGCCGGGCTCGTGCCGCGCCCTCCGTAGAGCGGGTGACGACTCCAGTTGCCGAGGCGGGGATCGATCGGCTCGTCGCCCCAAGGCGAGAGTCCGCGGTTCTCGCCGCGGGCCGCGAACTCCCACTCGGCCTCGGTCGGGAGTCGCCCGCCCGCCCACTCGCAGTAGGCCCGTGCGCTCTCGTGGTCGACGTTGACCGCCGGGTGGGCGTCGGTGATATCGAATCCTGCCAGGTTGCGGAAGTCGACCGTCCGCGGCGGCTTGATCCCAGTCTCAATGCAGAACCGTCGGTATTGTCGCCATGTGACGGCTGTCTTTCCGACAAAGATCCCCTGGCTGAGGGTCACGGGGTGAGGAGGCTTCTCCCGTCCCAGCCCGCGCCGCTCGCCTGGTAGGTGGAAGTCGCGGCTCGCGCGGGGCGCGGCCCGGTCGCTGCCTCGCCGGTAGGAACCCGGCGGCACGTAGACCAGGATCGAGCCGTCGACCCCGTTCACGACTTCTCCCTGAACCGGCCCTTGGGTCAGGCCCTTGGGGAGCGTCAAGCGCTTCCCTCGCGACGAGCTCCGCCCGCCAATGATCTTGAGGCGCGAGCTGTTCCCCGAGCGAAGCGCACGGCGCGTCTCCGAGGTTCGTCCACCGCTCTTGCTGCCTTTGCCGAGCGTCTTGCCGGTCCCAGACGCCGCGCGCGAGAGGTGCTTGATCGCCTTCTGGAGCGCAACTTGGAAGGCCTTCGCGTCGTCGTAGCGATCGCTCGGCTTCTTGGCCAAGGCCCGCGCGACGGCCTCACTAATCCCCCAGGGCGTTCCGTTGCACTCCGCAAGCGACTTGGGCTTGCGCGTCGTGAGGTTGAACAGGAAGGCTTGGAGCGGGTCTGCGACGTCCCGGCGCGGGAAGCAGGGGCGCTCGCCGCTCAGCATCATGTAGAGCAGGACGCCCACGGCGTAGAGGTCGCTCCGCGCGTCGAGTTCGCGGCCCATGGCCTGCTCGGGGCTCATGTAGGCCAGGGTCCCGACTCGGGCCCCGACCATGGTCAGCTCCTCGACGACCTCCTCGTCCTCCCCTTGGCCGCGGATCGCTTTGGCGAGACCGAAGTCGAGGATCCGAACCTCCTCGCCTTCGGGGCCGTGGGTCAGCATCAAGTTGCCTGGCTTGAGGTCGCGGTGGATCACTCCCGCGCGGTGCGCCTCTGCGAGGGCCTCGAGCGTTTGGAGCGCGAGGGTCAGGGCGCGCCGGGTCTCGAAGATCGGCTCCTTCTTGAGGGCCTCTTGGAGCGTGATCCCCTCGACGAGGTCCATTGTGTAGTAGAGGACTCCGTCCTCGTTCCCGAAGTCACGCAAGGTCACCGCGTAGCGGTGCACAAACGAAGTCGCGAGGTGGACCTCACGCAGGAATCGCTTCTGAGCCCGCGCCTCTTCTCGAGCGACGCCCGGCTTGAGGAGCTTGAGCGCGACGTCTCGACCGAGGTCCACGTGTCGGGCTCGGTACACGAGACCGTGGGCGCCCTCGCCCAGTTGAGCGCGGAGCTTGTATTTACCTGCCGCAATGCTGGTGTTTAGCCGGCCCAAGACAGAAGCCTCCCGGCCGAACATGGTCAGGGGGAGGAGCGGATAGCACAAGTGCGGTCGCGACCGAGCGCGCTACTCGCTGGCCCCTTCCTGATTCCAGAACCGAACATGAGTCGGATCTTCAGCGCGGACTCTCCCGATCAAGAGCGCGTCCTTAAGGAGGAAGTGGCTGCCCTCGTCGGACCCAAAGCCCTCCACGATCGCGATCTGTCCCCCGCGGAGCAGGCGCGCGACTTCGTCCGAGAGGTCGAAGTAGCTCAGGCGCTGATCGCGGCGGACGTAGAACCAACGCCGACGCCCCTGCCAGCCCGACTCGGCCTCGGAGCGGACCAGGGTCTGGACCTCGGCGCTCGTCGTGGAGCGCTCGCGCTCCCGTTCAACCTCGGCTCGATCTGCGCTCCGCTCTTCCGTGGCCGCGCGCTCCTCTGCCTTGCGAGCCTCGACACCCTCGGTGCCAAGCCCCTTGTCCTCGCGCTTGCGCTCCCGCTGAAGCTTGCGCGCCTTCTTGTCGTCCATGTGCCCCGCCTTGACGAGGGCAGCAGCGAGCCCGGAGAGCTCCTTCTTCTTCCGCTTGGCCACTCTTTAGCCCATGACCATCCGGATTTTGCCGAGCTTGCCCTCGTAGGGCGGGTAGCGGAGCTTGAGATCCGGCCAGGTCTTGCGTCGGAGCACGCTCTTGCGGTGGCTGAAGGTCTCGAAGCTGTGGCTGCCGTGGTACGCGCCGAGGCCGCTCCCGCCGACTCCACCGAAGGGCAGCTCGGGGACCGCGAGGTGCGCCAGGGTCTCGTTGACGCAGGCCCCGCCGGAGCTCGTCCGTGCCAGGACCCGATCCGCGTTGGAGTTGTCGCTGGTGAACACGTAGAGCGCGAGCGGCTTCTCGCGCGCGTTCACGAACTCGATCGCCTCGTCGATCGAGCCGACCGTCAAGACCGGCAGGATCGGCCCGAAGATCTCCTCTTGCATGATCGGGTCCTCTGCGGACACCCCGCTCAGGATCGTCGGCGCGAGGTAGCGCTGGCTGACGTCGTGGTCTCCCCCCACGACCGGCTTGGCGTCGCCGAGCAAGCCGACCAGCCGTTCGTGGTGGCGCTCGTTCACGATCCGACCGAAGTCGGGGCTCGCCTTGGGGTCAGCCCCGTAAAACTCGGTGACCGCCGCCCGCATAGCCTCTAGGAGCGGGCCCTCGGTCTTCTCGTGACAGAGAACGTAGTCGGGCGCGACGCAAGTCTGGCCAGCGTTGAAGAACTTGCCCCACACGATCCGGCGGGCCGTTGTCTGGAGATCGCAGGTCGCGTCCACAATGCAGGGGCTCTTCCCGCCCAGCTCGAGGGTGACCGGCGTCAGGTGCTTGGCGGCTGCGAGGTAGACGATCCGCCCGACCATCGTGCTCCCCGTAAAGAAGATGTAGTCCCAGCGCTCCTCGAGGAGCGCGCTCGTCTCGGGGATCCCCCCCTCCACGACGCGCACGACCTCTGGGTCGAGGTACTTCGGCACGAGCTCAGCGATCAGATCCGAGCAAGCCGGGGTCATTTCAGACGGCTTGAGGACCGTGCAGTTTCCAGCCGAGATGGCCCCGACCAGCGGCGCGAACACGAGCTGAACCGGATAGTTCCAGGGCCCGATCACGAGCACGACCCCCAGCGGCTCGCGCAGGATCTCGCTCCGTCCGATCGCATGCACGAGGGGCGTCTTGACCTTCTCGGGCCGCGCCCACTCCTTGAGGTGCTTGAGAGTGTAAGAAATGTCCTCGAGGATGAACGCGAGCTCGCTCGCGTAAGCCTCGACCGTCGGCTTGCCGAGGTCCTTGGCCAAGGCCTCGAAGAAGCGCTCCTCGTTCTCGGTGATCAACCGTCGGAGCGCCTCTAGCTGCTGGCGCCGAAAGGCCAGCGGCCGGGTCTTCCCGCGCTCGAAGGCGGCACGGAGAGGGGTCAGAGCGTCTGCTGCGAGGGTGGCTTCCATAGGGGGCCTCCAATTGGGGACTAGTCTACCCCCCCACGAGGCCTGAGAACGCCAGAACTAAAGCTCCTCCTGCCGCAGCGGCTACTTGCCCCGCATTCCGAGCGCCTTCTCACCTTCGACGATCCAGGCCTTGGGCCCGCCCTTCACATAACCCGTGGTGCCGATCAGGGTCCCGTCTGCGTCGAGCATTAGGACCGTGGGGAAGCCCTCGATGCTGTATTTCTCGGCCAAGGCCTTGTTCTGCTTCTTGAGGGCGTCTGACTGGGGCGCGCGTGAGGGAAAGTCGACTTCGAGGAGGATCACGTTCTCCTTGGCCCAGGCCTTGAACTCGGAAGTGTTGAACACCTCCTTCTTGAGTCGAATGCACCAGCCGCACCAGTCGCTGCCGGTGAAGTCAGCCAAGATCGGCTTGCCGGTCTTGCGGGAGAGGGCGACGGCGGCGTCGTAGTTGGTCTGCCAGCCTCCGTCCGCCCCTCCAGACTTGCCAGACTTGCCAGGCTTGCCGGCCTTTCCAGTCGAGGCGTTGAAGCCAGCCGCGAGGAGCGCCTTGACCTTGGCCAGCCACTTGGTCTTGTTGCCCTTGGCGAACCCGACCGTGCGTCCGATCTCCTTGCCCTCGTAATCGAGGAACAGGACCGTCGGGAAGCCCTCGACTTTGTATTTGGCCTGGAGCTTGGCGTTCCTGGCCTTGACGCTCTTGTCCTGGCGTTTGCGCCGGGGGAAGTCGAGCTCGACGAGCACGTAGCCCTTAGCGGTCGCCTTGAACTCCTTGCTGCCCATGACTTCCTTCTTGAGGATGATGCAGGGCTTGCACCAATCGCTGCCGGTGAACTCGACCAGGATCGGGAGCTTCTTGGCCTTGGCGACCTTCTTGGCCTTCTCGAGGTTGGTCAGCCAACCTTGGCCAGCTTGTGCGGGGGCTGCTATGGCAGCGAGCAAGAGTACGAGCGAGAGGACGCGAACCATGTCAACTCCTGGAACGAGGCTGCCCCTCTAACGACGCAGGGCCTGGGGGTATTTCAATAAGGATCGCCCGGCAGGCGTCTCCTGTGTCCCCAAAAGGTAACCGGGGACGCCTAGAGGGTGGGCCCCGAAGCGACCGCACTCCCCGCGCGAAGAACTTCCGGCCGGCCTCCTTGGTATGACTGGCCTCGATGTCGTCTCGTCCTCCACCTTCCGAGCCTGTCGGCAACCGCCTCGGCACCTTCGGCGGCGTCTTCACGCCCAGTGTGCTCACGATCCTGGGCGTGATCATGTTCCTCCGGGCGGGGTTTGTGGTCGGCGAGGCTGGGATCATGGGCGCGGTCGGGATCTTGATCCTGGCCCAGGTGATCACGATCTTCACGACGCTCTCGATCAGCGCGATCAGCACGAACACCCAAGTCCGCGGCGGCGGCGCCTACTTCATGATCTCGCGTGTGCTCGGCGCCGAGTTTGGCGGGGCGATCGGACTCGCGCTCTTCTTCGCGCAAGCGCTCTCGGTCCCGTTCTACATTTTGGGCTTCACCGAGGCCGTCGTGCGGACGTTCCCCGATCTCCAGCCGCACTTTCAGACGATCAGCTTCAGCGCCGCGATTCTGTTGTTCGCTGTGGCCTACGTCGGCGCCAAATGGGCGATCAAGACCCAATACGTAATCATGGTCGTCCTGGTAGCTGCGATCGTGATCACGCTCGGAGGAGTCGCGAGCCTCTTCTCCGTCGAGACCTTCCAGACCAACTGGGCGTCGGGCTACTCGGCCGTCGACACCGCCAAACCAGAGGGCGACCGCTACTCGTTCTGGATGATCTTCGCGATCTACTTCCCTGCGGTGACGGGCATTTTGGCTGGGGTCAACATGTCGGGGGACCTCAAGGACCCCGCCAAGAGCATTCCGCTAGGGACCTTCCTCGCGATCGGGGTCTCGTTCTTCGTCTACTTGGCCTTGATCCTCCTCTGCGGCGGCGCCTTCGCCCGCGAGGACTTGATCAACAAGCCCTACGAGATCCTCCAACAAAACGCCTGGGGCGGGTTTGGAATGATGGTCGCGGCCGGCGTGTTTGCGGCCTCCCTCTCGAGCGCGCTCGGGAGCTACCTCGGCGCGCCTCGGATCCTGCAGGCCGTCGCCCGCGATCGGATCCTGGCCCCGCTCCGACCCTTCGCGTTCGGCGCCAAGGGCAGCGACGAGCCACGTCGAGCGCTCGAGCTGACCGGCGTCACGACGGTGGTCGTGCTCCTCTGGGCCGGGAACGAATCGAGCGGGGGAGCCCTGAACGCGATCGCGGCCGTGATCACGATGTTCTTCCTCTACACCTACGGAATGACCAACCTCGCGGCCTTCATTGAGGCCTTCGGCAAGAACCCCTCCTTCCGACCCCGGTTTCGGTACTTCCACTGGATCGCGGCCCTCGTGGGCGGGGTGGGCTGCGTCGGGGCCGCGGTCCTGATCGAACCTCTGGCGGCCTTCCTCTCCCTGTTGGTCATTCTGGGCCTGCTCTGGTATCTGAAGACCCGCGACCTCCAGGCCAGCTTCGGGGACGCGCGGCGTGGATTTGTCTACACCTCGGTCCGCAAGAACCTCCTCCGGCTGCGGGACCTGCCCGAGGATCCCAAGAACTGGCGACCGACGATCCTGGTCCTCTCGGGAAACCCCGCCTCGCGCGAGACCCTCGTCAGCTACGCGGTCTGGCTCGAGGCCGGCCGCGGGATCGTGCTGATGGCGAACGTCCTCCCTGGCACGGTCCAGCAGGCCCCGCAGCGGCGGCGGATGGCGGAGAAGCAGCTCGTCGAGTTCTGCCGCGCCAAGAGGATCGAGGCCTTCCCGGTCGTCGCGATCGGCGAGGACGTCCGCCAGAGCCTCTCGCTCCTGCTGCAAACCGTCTCCCTGGGACCGATTCGCCCCAACCTCGCAATGTTCGGCTGGGCGCACGCCGCCGACGGCTTCGAGCGCCAAGCCGACTTGATGCGGATCGCGACCACGTCTGACATGAGCCTCGTCGTGGTCCAAGACCGCGGTGTGCCTGAGGCCGGCAAGCCTCAGCGAATCGACGTCTGGTGGCGCGGCCGCCAAAACGGCGAGTTGATGCTCCTGTTGGCTCACTTGATCACCCGCAACTGGGAGTGGCTCCAGACCGAGATCCGCGTGCTCCGAATGGTGGACGGGGAGAAGGGCCGTGAACCCGCCGAGGCGTCCCTGACGGAGTTGATCCACGAAGCCCGCGTCGACGCGACCGCCAAAGCCGTCCTCAGCAGCGAACACGACGGCCTCGGCGCGGTGATTAGCGCCTACTCCTCGGACGCCGACTGCGTGATCCTCGGGTTTGGCCTCCCTGAGCCAGGCGAGGAGGCCAAGTTCCACGAGAACTTCACCAAGCTGACCGCAGACCTTCCGACGACGCTCCTCGTTCGCTCGTCGGGCCGAGAGAGCCTGGTTTGAGCGAGGTCGTCGAGCCGCTGAGCGACCCTGATCCAAAGGTCCAACCCGAAGGCTCCGCGCTTGGGCGAGCCCTCGCGGTCTCCGCGAGCCTGGTTCGCCTTCACATCGTGGCGATCGCTTGCCTGGCCTGCTCAGTGTTTGGGTGGGCCATGACCGGCCGTTGGTGGTGGCTGCCCCTCGTTTGCTGCGCCCTCGACTGGTTCGTGATCAACCTCCTCAACCGCGTCGCGGATCTCGAGGAGGACGCTGCCAACGGGATCCTGGGGGCCGACGTCGCCGCCCGGCACCCCCGCGCGTTCTCCGTGCTCTGCGGGAGCGTCCTGGTCGGCTCGCTGATCGCTTCCCACCTCCTGCTCCCAGCGCTGACCCCCTGGCGCCTGGCTTGCCACGCGATCGGGTTCCCCTACAACTTCCGCCTCCTGCCCGGAGGGCGTCGCTTCAAAGAGCTCTACGGGCTCAAGAACCTCGCCTCGGGCGTGATCTTCCTGATCACGAGCTTCGGCTACCCGCTCGCGGCCGCGGGTGGCGCTCTGCTGGCCGACGTCAGTTGGCTGACCGTCGGGCTCGTGGCCGGCTACTTCCTCCTGTTCGAGCTCAGCTATGAGGTGATCTACGACCTCCGCGACGCCCCGGGCGACGCCCTCGCCAAGGTCCCAACGTTCCCCGTCGTGCACGGAGAGCTCGTCGCTCGGCGGATCATAGACGGGCTGATCCTGAGCTCGATCGCGATCATGATCGGGGCCTACGCCACTGGCAACGTCCCGTGGCGACTCTTTGTGATGATCCTGGCACCGGTCCTGCAGCTGTTCCTCTACAAGCGGATCGTGGCCCGGGGGATCACCTCTGCGGACTGCGTCAGGTTGACTTGGCTGGGCGCGATTCAGCTCGCCCTCTATCACGGCTGGGTCTTGCTGGATCTGCCCCTCGACCGCCCCTTCTAGGCTTCCGCCGTGTCCGCGATCGAACCCTTCTGCTTCCTGATCGTAGCGCTCTATGTCGTCGTGCGAGCCTGGCCCCGCGACGAGCGTCGCGCCGTCTTGCTGCGCCTGGGGCTGTTAGCGCTCGCGGCTTGGATCGGCGAACTCAGCTGCGTGCGTCTCTACGGCTTCTATCGCTATACCCTCCCGAGCGAAGGCGGCCCTTGGCGGCTCTGGCTCGACGTCGTCCCGCTCGTGGTCGTGCTGACTTGGCCTGTGGTGATTCACTCGGCCTGGGAGCTGGCGCGGTCCATGGCGACTCGTTCCAGCCAAGCTCGAGTCGTCCTCCTTTGCGCGTTGACGGTCCTCGCCGACGCGAGCCTGATCGAACCAATCGCGGTCGCCGTGGGTCTCTGGACGTGGAGCGTGCCTGGCCCGTTCTCCGTTCCCCCCGTCGGCGTCCTCGGCTGGGGCCTGTTTGCAGCCTTGGCCGCGCTCGGGCTCGAAGCGCTCGAGCGAGCCCGGATCGAGGGCTCGACGCCCTGGCGAGGAGCGCTCCTCCTGATCGGCGCAGGCCTCGCCGTGCACGTCCTCCTGCTGGCTGTGTGGTGGGGAGGCCTCCGCTACGCTCCCGCCCCGAGCGAGGCTCTGGCGCTCGCGCTCGTGGGTCTCCTGAGCCTCGTGGCCCTGGCTCTGCTCGCTCGTGGACCGCGAGCAGATCGGGCCGCGCTCTGGCGTCGGGCACCGGGTGCCTGCTTCTTCTTTTGCCTCCTCGCCTGGGGCGTCCGCTCCCCTTGGCTCTGGGCCTGGGCGGGGGCTCTCGCGCTTCCGTATCTGGTGATCGCGATCCGGGCGAGCTCGGAGCCCAACGAACCCGTCGCGCAGGAGCCCCTCCCAGACGAGGCGTAGCGAGGCCAACGAGGGGGCTGGCGTGTGTCTCGAGGCCGACGGGAAGGCTGTGGCCCCGGCCGGCTGCACCGGAGATTCTGCGCGACCAAGATCAGTAAGGGTAAACCCTTCGTGATCGGGTTAATGTCGATCGCGGTCTCCATTGGCGACATCCCACGGACGGGTCCAAACCGGGAGACCCTTGACGGAAAGTCATCACTCGTCCTTCGCCTAGCGCAATCTCCTTCAAAGTTAGCCCTGCTGGGATCGCCTCTTCGCTCTATAGAATGTTGGACTTAGAAAATTCATCCCGAGAGGTGTAACCATTGAATGGGAAGTTCGTCTGCTGCAATGACGAGAGGGAGAAAATGAAGACGAATGCGGATCGAGGCTCCTGCAATCCGGATGCTTTCCTTTCTGGCCCATGGACTCGCTACACAGTCGGCCAACCCATCTCTGCCTCGGGCCTCCCACAGTCACAGGCTTCCTCACATGCCGCCCCGCTGTAAGTCACCTCCTTCGAGAACATGCTGAGCCACTAACGACCACTAACGAAGAGAGCCTCTCAATGGCCGACGTCGGGCCACAACTCCTTAATCACATCGACGCATTAACAGCGTTCGTACGCCGCCGAGTTTCTGATCCAGATCTTGCGAGCGACACTATGCAAGAGGCCCTCCTAAGGGCTATAGCTGCAGAGGATCAGCTTCAAGACGAGGACCGGCTCTTGCCTTGGTTCTACCGAATCCTGCGTAGGACCATCATCGACGGGCTGCGACTGAGGGGGGCAGAACAGCGTCTTCTGGAGCGATTCGCGTCCGAACTCACAAGTAGGTCGTGGCCCAATCCTTACGAGCAGGAGATCTGTCTATGTTTTCGGGAACTCCTCCCCACTCTGAAGCCAGAATATGCAGAGCTGATCGAGGAACTGGACCTCAAGGAGAGACCGCCGAGGGAACTGGCCGAGCAGTTGGGAATAACGCTCAACAACCTTAAGGTCCGCCGACACCGTGCGCGGGCTCAGCTTCGCTTGAGGCTTGAAGAGTCTTGTCGGGTCTGTGCGTTACATGGGTGCACGAATTGCACTTGCCGTGGAGCAGCGCACGGTGCCGTCTGATAAATCTTTGGCGCCTCGCGCATTGCTCCTACCCCGCTGTGCCAACGTAAGTGAGACACCCTTCCTCCCGACATTAGTGGGCGGGCGGAGGAACTCCGGTATCTGATGAAGACCATGACCCCCCGACAAGAAGACACGACCTCAGGAAGTGAGGCAGAGCCTCCCGACCCCCATGTCGTCGAGAAGCCCCAGCGTCGCCGCTTCCCCGCTGAGCAAGGACTACACATGACGAGGTCTCCCTGGAAACAATCCGCGCTGCCGACGCTTAGCCGCCGACACTTCCTGCTCGGCTTAGGCTCGACGGGCGCGCTCGTGGCGCTTGAGGGCTGTGGGCTTACGCCGACCCGACGCATGGCGGCAGAACCCGAACTGCTTGAATCCGCAGACCTCGTCCTCGAGCGCCAAACCATTCGGATCCGCGGTCGTCTGACCGAGGCGGTCACAATAAACGGGACCGTACCCGGCAAGCTCGTCCGCCTCCGCGAGGGTGAAGACGCGGTGCTGCGCGTGCTTAACCTCCTTGACGAAGACACTTCGCTTCATTGGCATGGACTGATCTTGCCCCCCGCTATGGACGGCGTCCCAGGAGTAGCGTTCCGTGGGATCGCACCGGGCGAATTGTTTACGTATCGGTTTCCGGTTCGCCAAAACGGAACCTACTGGTACCACAGTCACTCCGGGTTTCAGGAGCAGCTCGGGGCGTTCGGCCCGCTCCTCATAGAACCCGCCAAGGCCGACCCCTTCGCATTCGACGTTGAACATGTGGTCATGCTCTCCGACTGGACGTTCGACGATCCAATGCGGATTCTTGCTCGCCTCAAGAAGAGTTCGGGCTACTACAACTTCAACAAGCCGACGATCGCCCAGGACGGATTGCTCAAGATCCTCGAGAATCGCCTCTCATGGGGCGCCATGCGGATGGACCCCACCGACCTCGCTGATGTCACCGGAGCGAGCTACACCTACCTCATGAACGGGACAGCGCCGGTGGATAACTGGACCGGCCTCTACTCGGCTGGCCAGCGGGTGCGGCTCAGGATCGTGAACGCGGCCGCTGCCAGCTACTTCGACCTGCGCATTCCCGGTCTAGAAATGACGGTCGTGCAGGTGGACGGCCAGAACGTCGAACCGGTCACAGTCGACGAGTTGCGGATCGCCATCGCTGAGACCTACGACGTCCTGGTCAGCCCTACGGGCGACCGCGCCTATACGATCTTCGCCGAGGCCATGGACCGAAGCGGCTACGCGAGCGGGACCCTGGCCCCCCGTCCTGGAATGAGCGTCGGCATTCCCCCACGCCGCAAGCGGCCGCTGCTAACCATGAAGCAGATGGGCATGGGAGGCATGGGAGGCATGGACGGCATGGACATGCCAGGCATGTCTATGCCCATGCCACGCATGTCCATGCCCATGGAGATGCCTGGGAAGCAGGTTAAGAACACGCCGACCGCATCTGAGCCCCCGGGCTGGGCTCGCTCTGTCCAACACGGGCCGGATCACCATGGAGCTGGCAACACGCGCGTCGCAAAGAGTACGCGCGGCCGGTTGGACGAGCCCGGAATCGGACTTGAAGACGCGCCCCATAGAGTCCTGGTCTATACCGACTTGCGGAGGCTGATCCCGAGGGAGACCGAGCCCACAGTAGATCGCGAACTAGAGCTCCACCTGACCGGAAACATGGAGCGCTACATCTGGGGCTTCGACGGGAAGAAATACTCGGAAGATTCAACGCCGATACCGTTCAGCTACGGTGAGCGGCTGCGACTCACCTTCGTCAATGACACGATGATGAACCATCCGATTCACTTGCATGGAATGTGGATGGAACTCGTCAACGGTGCAGGCAAACACCAGCCGCGGAAGCACACGATCAACGTCAAGCCGTCCGAGCGAGTTTCAGTCGAAATCGACGTCGACGCACGCGGAAGGTGGGCTATGCACTGCCACATTCTCTATCACATGGACGCGGGCATGTTTCGCGTCGTTGAGGTTGTTTGATGGGCAGCGCCGCCCTTCTCGTGTCCCGCGGGGTCGCGTTGGCCGTCCTCGTTTTCTTTGCGTGTTCCCCTTTGGCGCGATCCCAAGACACATCACGCCCCCCCGACGCCGCCACCCACGAGCCTGATGCAAGCCGGCCTGACGCAAGCCGGCCGGACGCAAGCCGGCTGGACGCAGACGAACCCGAAGCCGACGAGCTCTGGCAGGTCGATCGAGCGGGCTTTCCCGATCCTGTGCACGACGACCAATGGTTCTATTTTCTGCGCGCAGAGCAGGTGGAGTTCCGATACCGCGACGGCTACGAGGACACGCTTCGCTGGGACGTACAGGGCTGGGCTGGAGCTGACTACCAACGACTCTGGATCAAGACGGAAGGCGAGCAAACCGTTGAGGGAAAGTCAGAAGGCGAGTTCGAGTTCCAGGCCCTGTTCAGCCAGGTGATTTCTACCTTCTGGAACCTCCAGGCAGGAGTCCGATACGACAGGGCCTGGGGGCCTGGGCTTGACGAGGGGCGGGCGTTCGGAGTCCTGGGCATTCAGGGGTTCTCCCCTTATGGATTCGAGGTGGACCTGAGCGCTTATCTCAGCGAAGAGGCGGATTTGTCGCTTCGCCTGACCGCAACGACCGACTTTTTGATCACCCAGCGCCTCATTTTTCAACCCCGCTTCGAAGCGGAGGGGTCGCTAACTAGGGTCCGAAACTTCACGATCGATCGGGGGGCCAATTACATAGAGCTGGGTGCGCGCTTGCGTTACGAGTTCATGCGCGAGCTAGCCCCATACGTGGGGGTCAATTGGCGGAGAAGCTTGGGTGCGACAGGGGGCCTCGTCCGACGAGAGGGCGGGATCGTGTCGGATTTCAGCGTGGTGATAGGCCTCTCCCTCTGGTTCTGAGGGATCGGAGCGCCTCCCTAAGAACTGCGTCGTGTCCATAGTGCGCCGCCCAGCGAAGGAAACCCGAAATCGGGTGACAGGGGCGGATCTGAAATGCAAGCGATCGGAAATCGGCCTTAAGCCCTGTGCACACAGCCTTGGCACAGGAACTGCTCTGGCAGGGGTATGCACATCCTTCTGGGCACCATCGTGGGAGCGACCTTCGCGGTCCTGACTGTCGTTGCGTTCACCGTGATTCGTGGCAAGACCCCAGTGCTCCGCAACGTCCTGCTCGCGGCCCTCGGCGGAGCGATCGCGGGCGCGGTCACGACCGCCACCCTGGGCGCCGGTGGCATGGCGACTGCAGGAATTGGCCGCGAAGTCATAGCCTTTGCGATTGGCGGAGGGAGCGGCGGAGTCGGTGAGCGCGTCGCTGAGAACGCGCTCGAAGGCCAGGATCTCACCGAAGGCGTCGCGACCGCGGCCGGACTCGGGGCAGCCGTTGGAGTTCTCTCCCTTGGCGCCGCGAAGGGCATTCAAGCCGGCGGGGCTCGCCTGCTCCCCAAGCGCTGGACCACAGGTCCTCCCAAGAGCTTCTTGAGCAAGATCCTCGCGGCCAAGACCACAGGCACGGGGAGCACATGGCTGAGTGGCGCCCGCGTCCCTGGAACCGGACGAGGATTCCGCAAGGCGCTCGAGAACGAGCGCCCCGCAGACTCTAGCCTGGACCCTCGGGAAGCCGGCGACCTACCCGCTGGCGAACTGGGAGCAGCGCAAGTGGGAGCAGCGCAACTGGGAGCAGCGCAAGTGGGAGCAGCGCAACTGGGAGCAGCACAACTGGGAGCAGCGCAACTGGGAGCGAACCCTGCTCAGACGGATCCGCGACCCGAGGGGCCTCGAAACCGCGGCATGAGCCGAGCGCTCTCGACGGGTCGTTAGCAGGCGGCGTCTGCCAGTTTCTGCAGCTCGCCGCTCGCGTGAAGCTCCATCACGATGTCACAGCCCCCGACGAACTCGCCGCCGATAAAGATCTGCGGAATCGTGGGCCAGCTGCTGTGGTTCGAGAGAACGTAGCGGTAGTTGGGAATCTCGAGGACGTTCTTGTCCGCGAAGGGCTTCCCGAGCCCGCGCATCGCCTCGACCACTTTGGCTGAGAACCCACAGCGGGGGGCGTCGGCGGTTCCCTTGATGAAAATCATGATCGGGTTGTCGCGAATCCGCGCCTTGACGTCATCGAGGAGCTCGTCCTCGCCGGGAGGGCCGGGAGGGTTGGCGCCTGAGAACGTGAACCCAGCCCCGCTCGCCTTCTCGACGAAGCCGACCTCGAGACCGGCCAGGTTAGGAGCGAGGTCCGCGCTAGTGACGATCTTGGTGGAGCCGCTCGTAAAGACCGCGTCGCCGCCGGTGGCTTCGTCGAGCGCTAGGCCCCAGGCTCCGCCGTCGACGCTGAGCCGAACCCGCGTATCGGCGGGCTCCTCGGCCAAGTACTTCGTGAGTTTGGTCGAAGCCAACTCCGTCAGGCTGAAGCCCTCGGGCGCCTCGATCTCGGGCGCCCCTTGCTCGGAGGGGCCCGACTCGGCCGACCAAGCCTCGAAGCCGCCGCTGAGGCTCTTGACGTCGCTGAAGCCGCTCTCGAGCAGGTGCGCAGCGCCACCCACGCTCGCGTTGCCTTTGTAGCAGTAGACGACGACCGGCTTGCTCTTGTCGGCGTCCCGAATGAACTGACGCACGTTTCCGTCGTGGAGCCAATTCGCGCCGGGCACGCGGCCTGAGAAGTAGGCCCCGGGGTCACGAACGTCGACAAAAGTCGTTCCGCCAGAGCTAAGGGAAGCGCGAGCCTGGGTCACGTCGATCTCGGGAACATCCATTGGAGGCCTCTGGAGGGTTGGGGGTTGCCCCCTTATCGCCCCCCAGAGGCAGACCGGCAACCGGAAACACCGGCCGGCGGACCCCGGCTCTCCTCGGAGCGAAGCCGCTATCCTCCCGACATGGAACAGGTTGGGCCCTACAAGATCCTAGGCAAGCTCGGCGAGGGGGGCATGGGCGCGGTCTACCGCGTCCAAGACCCAAACCTCGACCGCCAGCTCGCCTTGAAGCTGATCCGAATGGGGCAGCTGGACAGCCCCTCTGCCCTCGAGCGCTTCTTCCGCGAGGCTCAGATCCTCGCCAGGATCAAACACCCAGGGGTCGTCCAGATTCACGCCCTTGAGCGCGAGGCTGACATTGCCTACCTCGTCCAGGACATAGTCGAGGGAGAGTGCCTGGCCGACCTCTGCCAGGACAAGCCCCTCGACCCGCTCGAAGCCGCGCGGATCGTGCGCGAAGTCGCCGACGCGGTCGCCGCTGTCCACCGCGAGGGGATCCTGCACCGCGACCTCAAGCCCGCCAACGTGATGCTCAAGCCGACCGGTGAGCCGATCCTGCTCGACTTTGGAATCGCGCGGGACCTTAACGCCGAGCGCCTGACCCGGACCGGGGCCGTGCTCGGAACTCCGATCTACATGTCCCCCGAGCAAGCCGGCGGGGAGGCGCCTGAGGTGCTCGGTCCCCACACCGACGTCTACGGCCTAGGCGTAATCCTCTACGTGCTCCTCCGCGGGCAGCCCCCCTTTAGCGGCGGCCAATTCTCGGTGATCAAGGCGGTCCTGACGGACGAGCCGATCTGGCCCTCGGCTGAACGGCCAAACTTTCCCAGCGAACTCGAAGCTGTGCTCCGAGTCGCTATGGCGAAGGATGTTTCCAAGCGCTACCCCAGCGCCGAAGCGCTCCGAGATGAACTCGACTTGTTCCTCGCCGGCCAGCCGACTCAAGCTGGGGGCCGACCCCCGCCTAAGAAGCCCCGCAGCAAGGTGCTCGTGCCCGCTTGGATCGCCGGGGTTCTGATCGCGCTCCAACTGGTCTTTGTCGGCGGGCTCGCGATCAAGTCCGCGCTCTCGTCCGGAGACTCCTCCGAAGAAACAGGCAACTCCGCCCCGCGACCTAGCTCTAGCTATGGCGAACACGCGAGGCCCAATCTCCTCCGTTACAAGGTCGGAGATGTATTCAAGTGCGCCCTCGAGTTCGAGGAGCGGGGAGGTGTTCTCCACACCTACCTGAAGGCGCACCTCGCGATCCGAGTCGAGTCCGTTCATGAGGGAAAGGCGAACCTCCGCCTCCAAATGGACACGTTCACCGCAGGATGCCGTGTGATCGCTGGCGGCGGACAGGAGCGCGGGCTGGGCTCGGCCCTCGTCAAAGAGCAGCACTTCCAGAGCAAGGCCTCAAGGGCGCTCTCGGAGGTCGTCTCCAGCATCAAAGGCGACTTGACCTGCCGAGTCGATCTCCGCACGGGCCGGCTGGATAACCTGAGTGGCTTCGACGCGATCAACAAGCGACTCCATACGAAGGGGCCCCAGGCCAAGCTCCGCAAGATCGATCAGCAGTTCATAAAGCCGCCCGAAGATGGGGGAGGCGCCCCGATCCAACTCCGCAGGACACTCAACAAAACGTTCAGCGACGAATACATGGAGAACGCAGTGTGTGCGCTGAGCTTTGTTGAAATCCGCGACGCCCAAGGGCGGCGCCTCTGGAAGAAGGGCCAGACCGGGAAGACCTTCTTCCCCTCCTTCACTGGGTTGGAAAAGCCCTACCTCGGCTTCCACATGATCAGCTACGAAGGACCGGTGACCCTCGCCGGGACGCTGACTTACCAAGACGGCGTCCTCAAACACGCTCAAATCTGCCAAGCCCTGGCTGGGGTAGGGGGCAAAGAGTCAGAGCATTGGCTCCGCTGGTCCTGGACCCTCCTCGAATAAGAAGAGCATCGAGCGCGTCCCCCTCTGCCCCCCACCGGCCCGCCCGTGGATTAGCCTGGGGCCCGCAGGAGGTGAGCATGAGTGTAGGAATTCGCGCAGCAGCGCTGGCCATGGTTTTCGTCGCGACGGCGGGCCTCTCGTTTGGCGACGAGAAAGTCGACGGCTGGATCGAGAAACTCGCGGCCAAGAAGGCTGAAGACCGAACCGAGGCCGCCTTCGCGCTTGGTGCTATGGGCGAGAAGGCGACCGACAGCGTCGACGCGCTTCGCAAGACGCTCCGAGACAAGTTCTTCAAGGTCCGGGCCGCGTCTGCGATCGCGCTCGGCAAGATCGGACCCAAGGTCGGCGAAGACGCCACGATCGACCTCCTCGAGTGCCTCGACGACTTGAGCCCGTCTGTGCGGCGGGCCGCCGCGAAGGCGCTGACGC
>JAESQQ010000696.1 GCA_016765095.1 Planctomycetota bacterium
CTGCGCTAGCGACCAGGGTGTAGGCCGCGCCGACGTTGTTGACCGAGACGTTGGGGAACGCGGCCACGCCGCCAGCCAAGGTGACCACGGAGAGGTCGCCGCTTAGGGTCCCGCCTGCGGGGTTGAAGCCAAAGGAGAGCGTGACTCGCACGCCGGCTCCGGGCGGGGCTACGAGGGCGTTGCCCGCCGCGTCCAGCAGCTGGACGGTCGGGTTGAGGATCACACTCTGGAGGACCGGAGTCGTCGGCTGGACGCCAGCGCCGACCGCGAAGGAGAGCGCTGCTCCCTCCGTGATCGTAATGTTGAACGGGTTGCTGATCGCTGGGGTCAAGCTGCCCGCTGTAGCGACGAGTGTGTAGTTGGTCGCCGAGTTGTTGATCGAGAGGCTCGGGAACGTCGCGATACCACCGACGGTCAGGGCCGTGAGGGTCCCGCTCAGGGTCCCGGGTGGAAGGGCCGGGTTCGCCGCGATCTGAAGCGTGATCGGGACGCCACTCGTCGTCACGAGGGCCAGCGCCGCGTCTCGGAGTTGGACCCGGACCGAGGGGGCCGGGGCTCCAGCGATCTGGGCGTTCTGACCGGTGGTGACCGCCGGCTGGTTTAGGAAGGCCAGGTTCGTCGCGGTGACCGGATCAATGTTAAACGGAGCGCTCGTGACTCCCGTCAGGCTAGACGCGCTGAAGGTCAGCGTGTATCCGGTCCCCGCGTTGTTGATCGTGAGGTTGTTGAAGGTCGCCACGCCGGCGACAGCAGGAACCGTGAGGGTGCCCGAGAGCGTCCCACCCGAGGGGTTGTTGGCGAAGCTGACCGTGACCAAGTCGGTCGCGCCCGCCACGAGGGCGTTGAGCGAGTCCTGGATTTGGACGCTGACAGGGGGGAGGCCAGCGGGGTTGTTGGCGATGGTCGTAATGACCGCGTTCTCGTCCGCGTCGTTGGGGGTGCCAGTCGTGATCGCGAGGTGATCGGCAGTCGAAGGCGCCGCGCCGTTGATATCGAACAGTCCGCTGTTCGCCGCAGTCAATCCGGTGGCGACCGCGGTCAACCGATAGCCGACGCCCGGGTTGTTGATCTGAATGTCGGTAAAGGTCGCAAGACCTCCCACAGACATGACGCTCTTCGTGCCGATCAGGAGCGTGACGAGGCGTTGCTGACTCGCTGCCGTGACCAAGCCGTTGGCGCTGTCTCGGACGAAGACAACGATCCCGCCGGGGCTGTTTATGTCGGTGAAGGCGTTCTCGGTGGTGGGAGGCGCCGAGAAGAACAGGTTGTCTGCGCTGGCGGCGCTGACGACGAAGTTAGCGCTGTTGGCCGCGGTCAAGGCGCCCGAGGTCGCCGTGAGCGTATAGGGGAGCGCGTTCGCTTCGTCGATCGTGAGGTTCGCGAAGGTCGCGACGCCGTTGACCGCGTTAGCGCTCAGAGTCCCGCCCAGGGTTCCCGAACCCGGGTTCGACCCGAGTTGAATCGTGACTAGGTTGGTCGAGCCGAGGACGACTGCCCCGTTGCTGTCTTGGATCTGGACCGTGACTCCACCAGGTGTGTTGATCGCTGCACCCTCGACGGTGGCGAGGGGTGGGGCCAAGAAGCCCAGCTGCCGCGCAGCGCCAGGGCTGACCGTGAACCCAGCGCTCGTGGCGCCGGTCAGGCCGGGCGAGCTGGCGGTCATGCTGTAAAGGAGCGCGCCTGCGGCTTGATCGACCGTCAGGTTGAGGAAAGTCGCCACGCCATTGATCGCGGAGACCGTCAGGGTTCCGCCCAAGGTCCCGCTGCCCGGATTGGCACCGAGCTGGATCGTGACGGGGTTGGTAGCGGTAGTGACCAACGTTCCGGCGCTGTCGAAGACTTGGACCGTGACGCCCGTCGGCGAGTTGATCACTCCACCTTCGGTCGCCGCGAGGGGCGGGGCCAAGAAGGCCAACTGGCGCGCCGTCGAGGCGCTGACGGTGAAGGTGTTGCTCTGCGCCGGCGTCAGGGCGCCCGAGCTCGCGGAGAGGCTGTAGAGCGCGCTGGCTTGGTCGATCGTCAAGTTGTCGAACGTCGCCACGCCGGCGACAGCGCTCCTCGTCAAGGTCCCGGAGAGGTTCCCGCTGGAGGGATTGGCTCCGAATTGAACCGTGATCGCGTTCGTCGCGCCAGGCACGACGACGCCGGCGCTGTCGACGATCGTGACCGTCACGCCGGCGGGGCCGCTGATCACAGCGCCCTCGGCCGTGGTGCCGGGGAGCGCGGTGGGCTGGGTGCCCCAAACGAGGGCCGTGGCCGTGCTCGCGGTGACGGTGAAGCCAGGCGAAGTCAGGGCGCTGGTCAGCCCGGGCGAGGTCGCGAGGAGCTGATAGCCAGCCCCAGCCGCGTCGAGGATCAGGGTCGCAAAGGTCGCGATTCCCGTCGCCGGGCTGGTGTTGACCGTGAGAGGTCCCGCGAGGGTCGCGCCGCCGGGGTTGGCGGCGAGTTGAACCGTGACCGGGATCGCGGTCCCCAGGACCGGCGCGCCCGAGCTGTCGCGGACCGTGACCTGGAATCCAAAGCCCGAGCCCTCGGCGAAGGAGGCTGGGGGTTGGCCGGTGACCGAGAGGTCACGGGCGGTCGTGGCGGTGGCGTTGAAGGTGTTGGAGAGCGCGCTGGTCAAGCCAGACGAGGTCGCGGCCAGTCGGTATCCGTTGCCTGCTGCGTCTAGAGTCAGGATGGTGAAGGTCGCGATACCCGTCGCCGCGTTGGTGTTGACCGTCAGGATCCCGCCCAGGGTCCCGCTGCCGGGGTTGCTCGCGAGCGAGATCGTGACAGGCACGGCCGCCAGAACCGGCGCGCCGGCGCTGTCGAGCGCGGTGACCTGAAGCCCGAACCCAGCGCCCTCGACGACGGTTCCGGGCGGTTGGGTGCTGACCGAGAGGGTCCGTGCCAGGCTGCCCGTGACGTTGAAGGAGTTGGTCAGGACGCTGGTCAGCCCAGTCGAGTTGGCGAGGAGCTGGTAACCGACTCCCGCGTTGTTGATCGTGATCGGGTTGAAGGTCGCGATACCCGTGGCCGGGTTGGTGTTGACCGTGAGCGTTCCGCCCAGCGTTCCGCTGCCGGGGTTGCTCGCGAGCGAGATCGTGACCGGGATCGTGGCCAGGACGGGCGCGCCGCCGCTGTCGCGGACCTGAATCGAGACCGAGAAGCCCGCGTTCTCAGCGACGCTGGCGGGGGGCTGAGTCGTGACGGCGAGCTGGGTCGCCGTACTGGCGGCTATGTCGAAGGCCGCGCTGGTGGTCTGAGTCAGGCCGCTCGAGGTCGCGGTCAGGGTGTGGCCCACGCCCGCCTGGCTGATCGAGACGTTGGCGAAAGTCGCCAGGCCGGCGACCGCGTTCACGGTCAATTGCCCGGAGAGGACGCCGCCGCCCGGGTTGTTGCCCATTTGGAGCGTGATCGGGTTGGTCGTGTTGACGATCACGCCAGCGCTGTCGCGGATCGCGACCTGGAAGGGCGGAATGATCGCGCTTTCGCTGGCAGCCGAGGGCTGGACCTGGAAGGCGAGCTGGCTGGCCGCCGCCGCAGTCACGTTGAAGGCGTTGCTTCGCGCGACGTTGTAGCCGCCGGCGGTCGCAGTGAAGCTGAAGCCAACGCCCGCCCTGTTGACGGTCACGTTGGCGAAGGTCGCCACGCCGCTAACTGCGTTGACGGTCAAGTCACCGGCGAGGGTGGCCGAGCCGGGGTTGTTGCCGAGCGAGAGCGTCACCGCGTCCGTAGCAGTCGTAATGACCGCGCCCGAGGCGTTGCGCAGCTGAACGACCATGGCCGGTGCCACCACGGCCAACTCGGTCGAGGTGCTGGGCTGGCCGGTGAAGACCAAGGTCTTGAGGATCGCGAACTGGCCAGGGGCGATCGTGAACGGGGTGCTGTTGGTGGTGTTGGCGAATCCGCCGCTCGCCCGAAGGGTGAAGCTGCCGTTCGCGCTGACCTGGAGGTTCGAGAAGGAGGCGACGCCGTTGACCGCGATGGCGCTGAGGGTTCCGCTGAGCGTCCCGGCGCCTCCCAGGAGCGTCAGGGTCACATTGGTCGTCGCGGTGTCGACTCGGTTCTCGTTGGCGTCGAGGATCTCGATCTCAATGACGTCCATTGTGGAGAGCGTGCTCGTGTTGTTTGGCTGCCTCACGAATCTCAGTTGGCTGGCCGCGCCCGGATTGACCGCGAACTCACTGCTCGTTGCAGGGATCGCGTCAGCGGTCGTGGCGGTGAGCACGTTGAGCGAGCTCACCTTGTCGGCGCTCAGGTCCGTGAAGGTCGCCACGCCGTTTATGGCGGTCACCTTGA
Organism: Planctomycetota bacterium; assembly: GCA_016765095.1. GTDB lineage: Bacteria > Planctomycetota > J058 > J058 > J058 > NORP233. The sequence continues at coordinate 4,285 of JAESQQ010000696.1, forward strand.
GCGTGCCACCGAGCGTTCCTCCCGAGGTCGAACTGAGCCGGATCGTGATCACGTCCGTCGCCTGGGTCAGCGTGTTGCCGTTGGCGTCGTTGATCGTGACCACGACCGCCGGAGCGATCGTCTGACCCGCAGCGACGCTGGTCGGCAGCGCGGCCGAGAAGGCCAGGCTGCGCGTCAGCGTCACCGTCGTCGTGCTTTTGCCGCCTGAACAGCCGGTCATGACCAGGCCGAGGGCGAGGGGGACCAGCGTGACCGTGGCCAGCGTCTGGAGCGCGCGCGAGAACTTCGTCATCGAGAATTGCCTCGTTAGGTAAGTCGTTCGTCGACGAGCCCGAATGGGGCTCCTCAACTGCGGCGCATAGGTTCCTCGCTTCGGCACGAAATTGCAAACAGTTGAGAAGAACGATTTTGAAACGCTAAGCACTGCCTCGGCCAGCACTTACCTGCCGGCGCGAAGATTCGACATTGCGAGGACCGAGTGCTCTTGATCGACGAATGCCGCCTGAGGCGCCCTGCTGAGGAGATCGGCCAGGTTCGACAACCTGTTAAAAAAAAAACTCCCTCGTCCCTCAGAAATGTCGAAAGGGAGGAGTGTCCTTGACGGGGCCCACTCTCTCTCGTTAGAACCCGCCCCTGTTCGGACGGGAATATACGTGAAGACCAAAGCCTCTTGCCTCGCAGCCTTCTTCTTGGTTGCAACTCTTGGCGCCGTTGGGAACGCAGACCAGCGCGGCCTCCCCCCCCTCGATAACCCTCACCAAGAGGGTGTTGAGGTGACGGACTGGCTAACCCTCAAGCCCTACGTTCGCTTCGCGGCGACTCCGACGACGAACCTCTTCTTGGAGTCCCACCGGCGGGTCAGTACGGGGCTCAATAGCCCACGACGGGGCGGCCCCGACGACGAGATCGTCTACCGGACCTCGCCAGGGCTAGACGCGATCTTCCACCGCGAAGACCTCGGCCAGCTCTCGCTCGGATACGCGCCGACCCTCCTCATGTATGGCAAGAATCCGAAGCTCAACACCGTCGAGCACCGGATCCGCGCCAGGGGTGACGCCACTCTCGGTAGCCTCACGATTCGCTCTGCGGGCAGCGCGACTTGGAGCGTCGCCACGGCGGATCCCACCTTCACCGGCTACATCCGAAACTTCCGCGGCGACGCCTCGCTGGACCTCGAGTATCAATTCACAGAGCTCTTCGGTGTCTTAGGCGAGGTCGGAGCCACATACGCTCAGAGCTTCCCGCGCACGCTGGCACCCATTGCGAACGTCGCGGAGTGGACCAACGACTACTTCGTCACGATCTCTCCCAACGTAAGCGAGAAGCTCAAGATCCTCGTCGGTGGCGGCTGGCGCGAGTGGCATTACTACAACAAGAACGCCGAGCAGCCTGACGTCACCCTGGGACATTTGGGCGGAGGTGTGATCTTCATTCTGGGCGATCTGCTCGAGCTTGACGGTCGTGGCTTCTACGAGTTTGGTGGGATCAAGAAGCAGAACACCAACGCCGATATCGCGATCGCGCAGGCGGTCGCGCTTCAAGCGGCCGGAACCACGGTGGTCCGCCGCCGCTTTGTCCCCTCCTCATTCTTAGGCAATGGGAGCGCGACGCTTCACCTCGGAGAGAGATTCGACTTCAGGGTGTTCGGCTCTTCGCGAATGGCACCGCACGCTCGGGCGGCGTTTCAATGGCTTCATACCGGGGGCGCGAGCTTCGTGGCCCGCCTCCCTCGTAACGTCGAGGCTAGCCTGACCGCCTCGATCTTGAACCAAAACCCGCGAAAGAGCCCAGAGCTCTATCTCGAGACCTACCTGCTCAAGGTGGACTGGTTCGTTCTAGAGAACCTCGAGATCGGCGCCCAAGTCGGCTTCAGCAACGCGCACATTAGGACCCCTGGATTCTCATACGAGGTCTTCCACGGCGGGATTGGGATCACGGTCAAGCTCTAAACCGGAGGCCACGATCCTGAGAGGTCGCCCGCAAGTGTGGTCTCACGACCCCCCTTCGCTAGGAAGGCGACCCCGGTCAGAATCGTGCTCCGCTTTACTAGATTCAATCTTCTAGAAACGGAATTCGTGATTCGGTCGCCACTCGAGAATCTCGGTGCTGCGCAACCACTCAGAATCACGAACTTCCGTTTGGGCCGCCACGCCGTCGGCAAACCCGTCCCACGGCTTTGCCCGAACACGGGGCCCGGATTCCCTCTCAGGCGCCGAAGGAACACTCTCCTGAGACTTCTCGATCCCAGCGATCTTGATCGCAGTCCTCGCGGCAGGGGTCGTCGCCTGGCCCGGCGGAACACCCAGGATCGGGACGTCGGGGATCTCGACCACGCCGCCCACGGCGCGGTCCGCCAGCCACCGCTCCGTGGCGCTGTCGCTCTGGACCGCGATGTCAGGGACACCCGAGTGGAGCCCGCCCGGGAACAGCAGAGCCGACGTGACCACGCAGCCTCCGACCCCAAGCACCGTGAGGAAGACCAAGGTCAAGATCAGGTTTTCCACGAACTCAATTCGCATGGATCCTCCTCCCTCCGCGCGCAACGGCCGGGAACGAGCCTGCCGCTCTCAGAGGCTCTAGACCACCATTCACGGATCGCTCGACATGGGGAGAGACGCCCGGAGCACGCTCGGGGTTTAGAGCTCCTGAGGTAGCGACGGTTAAGTGCGCGGGAGGCTCCAGAGAGGCCGAGCGGCAAGGCCTGGGGGCCGGGCGGGGGTAAACCCCGCCCCTACCAAGGCGTGCTGTGAGCCGTCCAATAGGGTGCCTTGCGGAGGGGCCCTCTTGTAACCCCGCCCCTA
>JAESQQ010000697.1 GCA_016765095.1 Planctomycetota bacterium
ACGGTGATTATTGGATTACATCGCGAGCCGCTCCTGGAGTCCTGTAGACCTCGAAATCGAGCGGGCTAGGGCGGCCGCCCATACCTGCACGTCGTTGAAGAGGAGAACAGATCGGCGGGTCAGCATCGCGACCGTGTAGAGGGGTGCGGCTCCTTGCTCAAAGAGCACCGCGTCGCTAGCGGCGAGGCCTTGGGTCAGCTTCCCCACGAGAGAGCTGTTGCGTTGCATGCCCGAGGGCCTGGCCCGTTGCATTTAGAATGGCACGAAAGGCCGCTTGAAGACCGTCGCCGTCGCCGGGTGCTCCGCCCCCGGACCCCCGAGGTTTTTCAGGCATGGCACGTGTCCGAAAGAGAGGGAGCCCCAAGCGGATCGCTCCGCCCGAGGCTCCCTCTGCACCCTTCGGCGCACGTGGCCTGGCTATCCCTTGCCGGGTGCTCCTCAGCAGAGCCGACTCCGTTTCGCCAGGCAGTCTCGTCAGTGGGTCAAGGCCACAGGCTCTTGCGGGCTTCGGCGAAGTGGGTACCGCTCGCGACGTCGTGATCGGCCCGGCTCGCGATCTGCAAGGCTGTGAGGGACAGCCGGTCAATCGCGCGCATGTTGCCGCGCGACAGTTCGTATGCGGCCTCGTAGGCGCTCTCGTCGAAGGGAGGCGTCACGGCACCTGCGAGCGCGCTGCGGTGCTCCAGGTAGGCACGGGTCTCTTCGCGCGAGAGGAGGCGCAGCGCCGCATAGTGAGCGAGTCGACGCGCGACGTCTTCGAGGTCTTCGCGCCGCAGCGTCTTGCGCAACGCTGGCTGACCGACAAGCACGACGCTCAGAACGAGGCGTGAGTCCATGTCGTAGTTGGTGAGGACCTTCAGCAGGCTGAGGGTCTCCGGTCGCATTTCGTGTGCGTCGTCCAGGATCAGCACTGGGCGGACACCGTCGCTTTCCGCGCCGCGCTGGAAGCGCTCTTGGAGCCTGCGCACCAACGTGGGGAAGTTGCCCGCCGGCTTGCAGTCGGCAGCCAGAGCGATCTCACGGCACATGTCGCGCTTCGAGAGGTCGGTGACCTTCACGTAATGGACGTGGAAGCGCGCCTCAGGCAGTCGCGCCTTGAGAGCGCGGGCCACCACTGTTTTCCCGGTGCCTGCCGGCGCAATCAGCGCCGCCGATTCGCGGAGGAGAAGGGTTCGGTAGAGGCTCTCCACGACCTCCTCCACGTAGGGCAGCACGTGGCGTCGGTCGACGGAGAGTTCTCTGGAGAAGGGGGTGGTGTGGAAGCCGAAGCGGCTCCGGAAGTCGTCGGGTCCTGGCTTGCGCCTGCGCTTGCTCATGGATCGCTCTCCTCTGGATTAAGGGGTGGGTCGGTGAAGCCGCCGTCGGGATCCGTTACGGGCCCGAGGTCGCGATCGAAGGCCATGTCGGCGGCGGAGCGGCTGGGAATCTGCTCTGGGTCGCCTTCGTCCTCGCGCGAAGCACCGCTCCCGCGCGGAGTGCGCGCGTTGGCTTCGAGGTCGACGGGGTGGATTCGCACGAGGCGTTCAGCCACCAGCACGCGATAGCTGTCGGTCAGCAGCCAGTGCTGAATCTTGATCGGCTCCTTCTTGCGTCCACGTGGACGAAGCTGGGCAGGTAGCTCGTAGAGGACGCTCTCGATCGAGACCAAGCCGTCGTTGCTCGGGCTTCGGCGCAAGAAGAGGACGAAGGCCTCTTCCAGTGCCTCAGGGCTCGAGAGGAAGAGCTGGCGGGAGTCGCGCGACCAGCGCTCCCAGGGCGTCTCGAACTGGCCGCTCACGCTCGCGGCCTCTTGAGGCTCTCGTGAGGGTGGTGGTTGTAGCGCTCTCGCAGCCAGTGGCTCAGGCGCAGCTCAAGCGCGTCGTAGGCGGGGTCCACGTCAGGCCGAGCCAGGCCGCGAAGGATCTTCCTGCGGGCGGTCTGGTTGAGCCTCTCGATCTTGCCGTGACCCTCGGGGTATTTGGCCTGACCGTGCACGAGCGCGAGCTCGAGCCTGCGGCAGACCTCGGCCACGGCGTTGGCAATGAAGCCTGGTCCGTGGTCGAGGTAGAGGATTCCTGGTCGCCCGTAGCGCAGGAGCACCTCGTGAAAGCCGCGCAAGAAGAGGGCTGCGCTCTCCGAGGGGCCCACGACCACGTGCAGGCCAAAGCGGGTCGCGTCGTCGAGGTAGAAGCAGGCCACGCGCCTCTTGCGCGAGGCCCCGGCGCGGAAGTGCACTCCGTCGCAGAGGATCAGCTCCATGCGGTGCGCGTAGGCGAAGCGACGCTGATCGTGCCCGCGCTGCTTCTTGCGGCGCGTGGTGGGGACGCCCATGCGCACGAGGGCGCGGTAGACCGTGGTCCGGTCCACGTCCTGCCAGGAGTCGAGAATTCCCACCAGCTCGGCGCGCTCGAGTAGCTCTGGGATCGAGGCGTCCCGGTCTCGCTTCCGCTCTTTCGCCAGGTAGTCGAGGAGCTTCTTCGAGAGCACCCGAGAGGCGACGTCTGTGCTGCGTCGCTTGTCGGCGAGGGCCGAGGCGCCTTCGCGCTCGAAGGCTGCGATCCAGCGGTAGACGGTCCGCGCGCCGACGCGACGCAGCTCGCCCGAGGCTGCGGGGTGGCTCATGGACGCGACTGCGTCCACAGCACTCGCCAGCCCCTCGCCGGCGAGTACGCGAGCGCGGACCAGCGAGATGAGGTGATAGCGAAACAGCGCTTTCTCGGAGAAAGCCTCGTGAGGACTTGAGGTCGTCGTCATGGCGACACAGTCCCAAGGCTCAGTCAGTGAGCCGAGGACCAACCTCGTGGGAGCCGCTCAGCTCAAGGCCCGTCTCGGCTGCGAGCGCTCCAAAATGGCTTGCCAAGCTGGATCAATCGGCCCCCGGCGTCGCAGGTCCAGCGATAGGGGCGGCCCCAGCGGCCGGCCAGAAAGCCGAGGGTCGCCAATCGATCAGCCAGCCAGCTCCCTCGCTGGGCAAGTGGTCGCTCGAGCACAACCTTGATCTGGCGGCCCCATGTCTCAAGTCCTCGCGTCTTCTTGAGAGCAGCCGAGCTTGCGAAGAGCAAGCTCGCCGGGACCTGGGCCACCTCGGCGACGAGCTCCAGGCCCAAGCTCTGCGAGGCGGAGGCGGAGGCCACGACCAAGCCCAGGAGCGCAGCGACACCAAACAGGCGACGGCGCTGGGTCGAGCGCACGGCGTCGGGCGGGATCGGGGCTCCCTGGCGTACCCAAAGCTCCCCGCGCCCAGCGTCGCCCGCCGCCTGCAGAAGCGTCCCGGTAAGCGGGTCGTCTCCTTCCTCGAGGCTGAGATCGCTGCCGTCTAGACCGAGGTCGACGAGGGGAACTTGCCCATAAGGGTAGTGGCCCGGCGGATAGGCGGTGAAGGACACGCCGTGCGTGTGGCAGCGTAGAACGGCCACCCAACCCCACGGCGGGCCGGTCTTGCGTCGTCGACGGTCGTGCTGGCCCACTCGGCAGGCGGTGTGACCCCAGCAAGGGCCGCGCGCGGGCAGCACCACCTTCAGGCCAGAAACCTCGACTCGGTACGGCGAGGTTACGAACGGGCGAGTGGCCGAAGACCCAGATTGAGGCGATACTTCCACCTGCTCCCTGACCTGGGGAGGGTGTCATTCTCGACCAGGTCGTCCAGGGAGCTGAGGCCCGCGGGCGGAATCCGCGGGCCTCGTCTCTTCCGGACCAGACCTCTTATCGGGTCGGGGCCACTCCCGCCTAAAGCCCTCGCGCTCCGTGCCAAAGAACGTGCAACGAGCGGGGCCTACTCATGACCCTGGGCGTGCAACACAACACCCCCCACCCCAGTCGAAGACCAATATGTTCTGCCCCTCCAAGTCCTGGAGGTTCTCCGCCCCCACGGTGGCGCAGAAGTGGGCGACAACGGCGGCGAATGGCTCGTGAACAAACGTCTTGACGAAGATCCCAGCGTCCTGAGCGGCTCGCCTAAGGTCAGCTCGTTCCTGGCCACCGAATGACACGGGAATCGTAAAAACTGCTTCGCGGATCTCCAGCCCCTCTCGATCCATCGCGTGCTGGCGCAGGAACGCGAGAATGTCACGAGCTACCTGCGCGGGTGTCCGTCGCGAGCCAAAAATGTCGATAGGATAGTCCGTCCCCAAGTGACTCTTAACCGAGGTCGCAAAGCGATGGCCGGTCACGTTGGAGTACTCGTGAAACCTGTCCCTCGCACTTCTTCCCACCGTGACCTGGCCTTCCGGGCGGTTCCAGACCACGGAAGGGTGCGGAAAACCGGAGTCTGTAATCGGACGCACGTGGCCACGGTCATGGAGTGCGACTACAGAATTAGTCGTGCCGAAGTCGAGGCCGAAGCCTATCCCCTTGTCGTTTTCGCTCACTGGGTCAGCTCCGCGAGGGTCTGGTGCATCCGCTGGATTCGACGCAGGGCCATTGCTACGTCTGGCTCAGGGCCGTCGAGAGAGAGTATTGCCTCATTGACCTCATGCTGCAGCTTCCTCTGGATCGAAGTTGACTGCCGCGCGAGGGCGTCCTGAGAACGCCTAGCTAGATTTGTCTTCTCTGCCTGGAAGTCTCGCCTGGCTTCAGCGATTTCGTCGGCCTTCAGTGCTATCTCGGCTTGAAGGTTCTGTACCGAACCCGGTTTTCCTGGACACGTAGTTGTCCTACCCACAGGGTAGGCATCACGCTCCAGGAGGAGCTATGGCAGCGAAGAAGAAACGTTCAACCCGAAGCAAGAAGACCCCCGAGCCGCAGGCGACGGAGGGCGGCGGGTCCAAAGCAGTTCGACGGTGGAGCAAGGAGAGGAAGCTGGAGGTGATCTTGCGGCTTCTCCGCGGCGAGCCGATCGACAGCGTCTCCCGTGACGTCGGAGTCGAGTCCTACCGGCTCGAGGAATGGAAGGACCAGGCCCTCGTGGCCATGAAGGGCGGGCTAGGAACGCGCCGTAAGCAGGACCCAGTCCAAGACCAGCTCGACGCCGCCTTGAAGCGAGTCGGCGAACTGAGCATGGACATGGAGCTGATGCAGATCCGCTGCAAGAGGTCCGGTGTCAGCCCTTTTGTGCGGGGGAGGTCCAAGCGCTGAGCGCTGAGACCTCCCCGACCACCGGCCGCGTCTATGGAGTCAAGCGAGTTTGCCGGGTCCTCCGCTTTCCTCGCTCGACCTTTTACTTGTTCCTTGAACGGGAGAGGCGAGCCGCGAAGGGGACGACGCCACGGAAGAAGAGACGCGGGCCAAAGCCCAAGGTCTCGGAGAAGAACCTGCTGAGCTTCGTGAAGGAGGACCTCAAGACGAGCCCATTCACGGGCGAGGGCTACCGCAAGGTGTGGGCTCGGCTGAGGCGCAAGGGCGTGCGTGTGGGACGGAAGCGAGTCCTGCGCGTCATGCGCGAGAACAAGCTGCTCTCGCCCCACCGGACGGCTCAGAGCGACGCCGAGGTTCACTCGGGGAAGATCGTCACCGATCGACCCAATGTCATGTGGGGCACGGACGGGGCCATGGTGTTCACGGTCAATGAGGGCTGGGTTTGGATATTCGCGGCCGTGGATCACTGGAATGCCGAGTGCATGGGCTGGCACGTGACCAAGAGGGGGACTCGCTTCGCGGCCCTGGAACCGGTAGCCATGGGGCTGACCCAGGAATACGGAGCCGTCGCCGGCGACGTGGCTCGGGGCCTTTGTCTGCGCATGGACAACGGGACCCAGTACCGCTCGGAGCACTTCCGCAACCAGGTCAAGTTCTGGGGCCTGACTCGGAGCTACTCCTTCGTGAGGCAGCCCGAGACGAACGGGGTCGCCGAGCGCTTCAACCGGACGCTCAAGGAGCAGGCGATCCACGGGCGAGTCTTCTACGGCGTCGAGGACCTACGGGCCGCTGTGGGTGCGTTCGTCGCGCTCTACAACCGCGAATGGCTCGTGGAGAAGAACGGCTTCCTCAGTCCGATCGAGGCGCGTGCGCGCTACAAGGCCGGGCACGGCGAGCAGGAATCAGCAGACAGGCGAGCGGCTTGACGCCCAAGGTGGAGAGGACGTGGGCAGCCGGTGGTGATCCTGGGGGCAGGCAGCTTGAGGAGGCCAGAACCCCTTGCGTAGGTGGAGGCCGACGAGGGCGTCGGCTGTCCCCAGGATCTCCACCCAGGCTGTCCACGGCCTCTCCACCGTCGCCCCATTCAACAGCCCTGACGGGCACTCAACCGCGTGGGGAGGTCCCGCGCAGCATCACGTCCTATCCTGTGTCCAGGAAGACGGGTCCGGTACACGGCTTGAAGGTTCTTCTTCTTCTGAGCAGCGCGAGTTAGCTCATCTTTCTGCTGCTGCAGTTTCTCGCGGAGCGAACTGGCTTCGTCTCGGACCTTCTGCTCGCGGACAATCCCCCGATCAATCTGCCTCCGATATCTCTCTGCACTCTCCATTGACGGGCGCATAAGCACCCAGAATTTCTTCACCCATGCGGTCGAATGGCCTGCGAATTGTTGTGCCAGCACGTCCGCAAGGTCGCTGTCGGCATCCGGGCGCTTTCCCCCTGAACGCCCATGCTTACCGGACTCCCTAACGTCCGCATGCCATTCAAGGAGAGCGTAGAGGCCTCGGCGCATGGCGCGGATCTCCTTCTCGGCAAGCAAGCAGGTGAGCACCATTCTCAACCACTTGTCCCTAAGCCGAGCAGCCTCCTTCTTCTCGGACTTGGGGTCAGGCTGTAGCGATTCGACGGGCTTCGTAACTGGGGAGTTCGTAACTGGGGCTGGGGCGTTCGGGACTGGGGCGTTCGGGACTGGGGCGTTCGGGACTGGGGCGTTCGGGACTGGGGCGTTCGGGACTGGGGC
>JAESQQ010000698.1 GCA_016765095.1 Planctomycetota bacterium
CGCCCCTACCAATGCGTGTTGCGAGCCGCATGGGAGAGGTCGACTCGGGGGGGGCCGAGTGCGATCCGTAGGGTGCGGGGTTTACCCCCGCCCGACGCCTGTCACGGAGAGACAGACGCTCTGCTTTCTTATGCTTCCCTACCTCAGGGGCTGTAAACTCGAAGGTCCGGGTGAGCCGCGGCACGGCAGAGCCCGATCACACTCATGGCGTCCGAGATCTCGCCCGAGAGCGCCTGACGAACAGCCTCCGCGAAGGGAATCCGTTTCAGCACTAGAACCTCGGTCCCCTCCGGCTCGGGCTCCCCGATCACCTCGAGGTCACGGGCTAGGTAGAGGTAACCCAGCTCGTCGCTGACGCAGTTGCTGAGCTGAATCGGCGCCCCGAGCAGCTCCCAGCGTCCGGCAGCCAGGCCCCCCTCCTCGCGCAGCTCGCGCTTGATCGCGCTCAGGGGGTCCTCGCCGGGCTCGGCGCCACCTTGGATCGTCTCCCAGGAGTAGCGCTCGGTCGGATAGCGATACTGACCGACCAGGACGGCGTTCCCCTCGGCGTCGATCGCGACGACCCCAGTCGCGGCCCGGCACTCGACGACGCCATAGATCCCCTCCTGGCCGTCGGGGCGGAGCACCGCGTCCTCGCGCACTCGAATCCAGGCGTTGGCGTAGATCTCCCGGCTCGAGAGGGTCTGCCAAGGGTTCGCCTCGGGGTCTGGGTCGGGATCGTTCATGCGGTCAGGAGGTTCTGCTCGTGATTGCTGCACACCAAGACCGTCGTGGGCTGAAAGTCGTCCAGGAGGCCTGAGACGCCCTTGTGCCAAGCCGCCTCGCTCTCCTCGTCGGGGATCCTAAACCCGAGCAGGACCGTCGCCGCGCCTTCGCTCGTCTCGCGCAGGAGCTGCGGGAAGGGTTGCTCGCTGACGATCACCGCGGCCCTGGCGTGGACCCGGGCCTCGTGAATCAAGTCCTCGAGCGCCTTGAGCGCTGGCTCGCGTCCCGCCTCGTTGGGCACGACCCGCAGGACCCGGATCTCGCTGTTGCTCCACTCCCAGTTGCGAGTCAGGAGGTGAGCCAGGAGAAGCATCAGCTCCCCGTTTTGACGACCGCGCCAGTAGACGTCGATCCGCCGGCGCTTCGCCTTGCCCTCGGCTGCGGCCTCGCGGAGCGGCAGGATCGGGGCGTCAGGTCCCGCCTTGAGCAGGAGGCAGTCCTTTTCCATTGCGGCCGCGGTCCGCAGGAAGCGTCCCAGCATTCCCAAGCGACCCGACCCAATCGCCCAGCCGAAGAGCACGAGGTTTGGCTGGAGGGGACCCAGCCCCGCCGTCTGAATCACGGCCTCGACGCCGCGGCCGACGTCGTCGGAGACCATCACGAGGGGAACGGCTTGAAGCGCGCGCTCCTCGCAGAAAGTCGTCAGCTGCTTCTGAGCTTGGTTGCGGTGCTGAGCGTCGAGCTTGCCGCCAATGACGTTGGCCAAGATCACGACGCCGAGCTTGGCCTCGAACCAGACTCCGTAGCTGACGAGGGCCTCGCGCGAGCCAGGGTTGCCCGAGAAGACCAGCACCGTGGGGCGCCAGTTCTTGGAGTCCTCCTTCATGCCGGAGAGGCGGAGCAGGTTCTTGCGAAGCGAAGCGAACACGAACCCACGGCGGGCGTCGTCGTAGCCGCCCGTGAAGTTGCGCGTCTTGAGGTAGCCCAGGAGCGCCGCGATCAGAAGGATCGCCGCGATCGAGGCTCGCCAATCGATCAGGAAGGTCGCTGCGACGCAGCCGATCGTGCCGGCGAGGGCGATCGACCAGTGGAAGAACTTGAAGCGGGGGCGCCAAGACGGGTTCTGGCCAAAGGCCTCAATGAACGCCGCCAGGTTCATCATTCCGTAGGTGTAGAGGAAGAACATCGTGATCACAGCGGCCACGCTGTTGAGCGCCTGCCCGCCAGCCCGGCGCGAGACCTCAGCCCAAATCAAGATCCCGACCGTAATCACCGCCGTCAGGCCCAGCGCTCGTCGCGGCTCGTCGGTGCCGGGCGCGCCCATGGCGAAGGGCCGCAGGAAGGCCAGCACGTTGTCGCGCGAGACTGCCTGCAGGACACGCGGGGCGCCAAGCGAGCTCCCGAGCGCGCTCGAGAGCGTCGCCGCGAACACGCCGGCCACGACGACAAAGCCCATGCCGAACAGGGCGTTGTCCTTGAGGATCCCGTAGGGCTCAGCGATCAAGTCGGCCCGAGCGAAGGCTCCCCCGCAGAGGATCGTTTGCACGAGGTAGACCACGAACCCGACCCCGACTGCGGCCAGGGTCCCCCGCGGGAGGCTCTTGGCGGGGTCCTCCAGGTCGCCTGACATGTTGACGCCGGCGTCGATTCCCGTCACCGCGGGGAAGTAGATCGCGAAGATCAGCCAGAACGAATACGTCCCCCCGCCCGGGGTGGGCGAGTAGCCGGGCGCGAGGTTCTCCTTGAGCCGGTCGACCTCGAAGAGCATCGCCGCGCCGCCCATGAAGGCCACGATCGCGAGGACCAAGATCCCCATGATGAAGAACTGGGTCTTGATCGCCCAGTCGGCGCCGACGTAGGCCACGCCCAGGATCAGGCCCGAGGTCGAGAGCGTAATGATCAGTTGATAGGGCTCGGCTCCGGGGAAGCTGAGCAAGAGCGCCTCGGTGAACCCGAGGATGTAGAAGGGGACTGAGAGGGCGAGCGCGAGGAACAGCGCCATTCCGATCGCCCCTCCAAACTCAGGCCCCAAGACGCGAGAGATCAGGAAGTAGGCGCCGCCACCGCGGACCTGCATGTTGGTCCCGATCGCTGACAGCGAGAGCCCAGTCGAGAACGTGATCGCCTTGGCTGCGATCAAGATCCCAATCGCCGCCAGGACACCCGCGTTCCCGATCACGAACGAGGCGCGCATGAACATGATCACGCCGAGGATCGTGAGAATGCTGGGCGTGAACACGCCGCCAAAGGTCCCGAACTTGGTCCGTGTGAGAGGCGCGCTCTCTGTTCCGTTCTTGGGCTCGTTCACAAGCGAGGGATCATCACCCAGAACTCAGACATTTGGCGCCCTGAGCGCTCATTGGCGGAGCAGCCAAGCGTCGTAAAGCCGAAGCGAGCCGTCGACCGAGATCAAGAGAAGCCGGTCGCCGTCGGCGCTCAAGATCGCCCGGCGCGCGGCCGAGGGGTAGTTGTAGGGGCCTCCGTGGAGGACGAACGTGTCCTGCGAGCCCTTCCTGACTCGTCGCCACACACAGATCTCGTTGTTTGAGACCTGCACTGCGACCTCGTGGGCTCGGAACGCGCCGCTCACGGAGTAGACCCACTCCCCGTCCCTAGTACAGAGGGCAGCTACGGCCTGAGTGGGGTGCGACTTCGCTCCAATCCCTTCGCCCTTCTGGAACGGATCTGTCGTTGGCTGCGCGCCCGGGCCGAGCACCAAGAGCTTGGGGAACCGCCTCAGGTAGGAGTCCAACTGGGCCTGAACCAGGTCGTCGCCTGGCAGGCAGATCCCGTACGTGATCTGCTTGTTGGCGACACCCCCCGCCGATCGAAAGACGACCTTCGGCTCCGGCCCAGAGACGTCATAGCCGAAGGTCGGCGTCCCGCTGTAGGACTGCCCTCCCAGGAAGACCCGCCCGTCTTCGCTCCAAGCGACCGAGTAGACATGGTCGCACCCCTCAGGGAGCCCTCTGGCTCGAGGCTGATCACCACCAGGGTCGTCTATGAGAAGCGCGCTCGGGAGCGAGTGGCCCGCTCCTAGACCGAGCACGAGCTTCCCGGCGGGGCCAAAGGAGGCGATCTGAACCGATCTGCCTTGGTCGCCCTCCAGCACAAGCGTGAACGGCTCGCTCTTGGGCTTCGTACGCCAGCCCGTCGCCGAACGTGTAATCCGATGGGCACGGGCAGGCGTCTCGAACGCCAGAAAGCTCTCCCCATTGCGTGCGAGCGCTGCGGCGTTGTTTCGGTTTGGCAGCGTCAGCCGCCAGAGTTCACTTCCCTCCAGAAGCGAGACGCAGACCAGGGCGTTGCTTCCCCCATACCAGGTCAGGATCGCGCCCTTGGGGAGGAACAGCGCCCCGCGCTCCGTTTCCCCGGCAGCGGGGTCCTCCTTACCGAGCCGCTTGAAGACTTTCCTTTCCCAGAGAAGCGGCTCCTGGCGCAGGATCTCGATCGCCTCCTTCCGGGCCTTGGGCGAGTCCCGGCCTTCAATGAAGCGGCGCGTGTACTGAGCGCGCTTTACGGGGTCGGAACGTAGTTCCTGCACAGTCAACTCAGCGATCTCACTCCGCTCGGCACCTTTCGAGGGCTTCGCGCTCGGGGTCGGCTTTGCCTCGGGTCGAGCGCCGTTCGTGAACGCGAGCACGCCCCCACCGCCCAAGCCCGCGAGCACCAAGAGCCCGACGCCGATCAGGAGGGCCTTGGGCCTCTGGCGCTTGGGCTGGGCCTCGACCTCCTCGCCCGCTAGGTAGCGGCGAAGGTCTTGCCCGAGGTCCTCAACCGAGGGGTAGCGCAGCTCCCGCTGCTTCTCCATGGCCTTCTGAATGATCGCGATCAAAGCGTCTGGAGCGCGGCGCTTGCGGAGGGCGTCCCAGTCGGGCTCTCCCTCCAGCACGTCGTAGAGGAGCTTGACCATGCTCTCGCCGAGGTAAGGCGCGCGGCCCGCCAGGAGCTGGTAGAGGATCGCGCCCAGGCCATAGACGTCGGTTCGTTTGTCTATGTCCTTGGAGGCGTCAGCCTGTTCGGGCGACATGTAGGCCGGCGTCCCGAGGACTTGCCCGGTCTGGGTCAGGCCTTCGGCGCTCAGCTCCCGAGCGAGGCCGAAGTCGAGCAGAACCGGCGTCCCGTCGGGACGCAGGATCGCGTTCTCGGGCTTGAGGTCGCGGTGAATGATCCCCTCCGAGTGGAGCGCCCCGACCGCGTCGCAGAGCTGAGCTGTGATCTCGGCGCTCTGATCCGTCTCGAGCGCGTCGCGTTCGGAGAGCTTGAGGAGGTCCGAGCCGTCCACGAGTTCGGTCACGATGTAGGCGATCGGCTCCAGCGTGCAGGCGTAGACCCGCAGCACGTTGGGGTGCTGGATCCGCGCCAGGAGCTCAGCCTCGCGCGTGAAGCGCTGCAGGGCGACGGGGCTGCACTGGTCCTTGAGGATTTGCTTGAGCGCCAGGCGGCGCCCGGGGAGACCTGGGTCTGCGACCTCGAACACGACGCCCATGGCGCCTCGACCCAGCTCGGCGACGACTTGGTATGGACCTATGACCTGCGGCAGCGGCATAGCACCACCATCCCAGATACCGAGGCCCGTACAGCACAGCGCGGCCCGGATCTCTCCAGGCCGCACCGCAGGCTTTTGATCGCTCTTATCCGCTGACCGAGGCTGCCACGCGCTGACGGCTGTGCCGTCGTGAGCGCGACTCGCGAACCCGGCCTTCAGCGGCCGCTTCCGCGACGGCCACGAGGACCTTCTCGGGAGCAGGCGCCGTGGTCTCGACGACAACCTCAGGCGTCGTCACTTCGACCGGAGCGGCCTCGGCGGCCACCTTCTTGGCCTTCTTCTTGACGGTCGTCTTCTTGACCGGCTTCTTCACGCCCTTCGTGGGCGCCACTCGACCGCGCTTGTTGTTGACCCGGATCAACTGCTGAACCTTGTTGAACGTGATCGGAGCCACGATCGACTCGTGCTGGCCCTTGACCCGAATGTCCCCGAAGTGAACGCGCCCAATGTAGGTGTCGTTCTTGAGGATCCAGCTCACGCCAGCCCGCGACCAGTGCTTGCCACGCCGCGTGCGAAGGCCCTGCTCGTCGAGGAGCTTGATCAGCCGCTTCATGGATCGGAGGCGAAGGTATTCGCGGAAGATCATCTTGACGATGTCTGCCTCACCTTCGTCCGGCACGAGCCGGACCCCCTCGGCGCTCCGCTTGGAGTAATCGCGCCGATATCCGAAGGGAGCCGGACCGCTCTGGTGCTTGCCAGCGCGCGCTCCCTCCTCTCGTCCGCGCAAGAGTCGCTGAGCGACCTCACGCTTGTGGCGAGCCGTGTCGCCCTTGACGCGTCGGACCGGAGCCGGACGCGTCGCCTTGATCTTGGCGACGACCTCTGCCAATTGCTTGGCGGTCAATTCGTTTATGACGAGGACTCGCTTCCCTTCGGTCCTCAGCTCTTCGATCGGGTCGAAGCTGAAGGTCGTCGTCAGGTTGCGGAGCCGACAGGGAGAGGTGATCAACACCGCCTCCCAATCACTCTCCATGTCATCCAAGATACTAATGAGCCCCGCGCGGGTGGCCTGGGTAGGGGTCAACCCGTAGTCGGTATGGACCTTATCCAGCGTGAGGCCCGTGCGTTCTGCGAACGCTCGGAGTGCCCGTTCTTGCTCCTCGAGCGAGGGGAAGCCCCCTTCGTCCTGCTCGTGGTAGCTGGTACGGGCGTAGGCTATGGCTTTCACAGGTCGCTAAGCGAGCTGCTCCCATGCCTCGACGGGCATGTCATAGGCGATCTTGAGCGCGCCGTTCGCGCCGGCGTAGACCGGCTCCTGGACGCTGCGGACACGTCCGCCACCGTAAGGAGCGAGCGCCTCTTCGATCGCGCGATCGAGGCCGTGAATCCGGCTCCCGCCGCCCGCCAGGATCACGTTCTTGCGCAGGCGATCTTGGAACTCCGGGTCAAAGGTCGAGATCAGACGATCCACAGCCTCCACGATCGGCTCGACGATCCGCGTGCAGCCCTTGCGGATCTCAGCGGTCACGTCAAAGGTCTTCGGCTTCCCGCGGACGGGGAACGTGACCAGGACCGGCTCTGAGGCCTCCGTCACGAAGGCGTGCTGCTCCTTGACGTCGCGGACCATGTTGACGTTGAAGCTCGCGTCAGGGCAGCGGGTCTTGAACAGCTCGAAGAGCTGATTGTCGACGAAGTCGCCGGCCTGAGTCAGCGTGATCTGATCGTCCTCGTCGGGCATGCTGCCCTTCATACGGCAGAGGTCGGTCGTCCCGGCGCCGATATCGATCACCATGCAGTCTTGGAGACGCTCAAGGCCGTAGGCGACCGAGAAGGGCTCGCTGCAGATCACGACGGAGTCGAGGACCTCGCGCGCCGCCTCAATGATCGACTGCTTGTTGTGGATCGAAGCCTGCGCGGGGCAACCGATCACGCCGTAGACCAGCTGACCGGGCTTGGGCCGGGCCAGACCGACGGCGTGCTGAATCAGGGCGCGCGCCGCCTCCATGTTCGCCTCGACTTCGTCCGACGAAGCGCTCGAGTCGCTGTGCTTGATCACGCCCTTCTCGAGCGGACGGTAGACGTCAAGAGCCAAGCGGTTCTTGAGCGCGTCGTCGCCGAACAGGATGTCACGCTGCAGCAGCTTGCGTGAGACCACGTCGCGGGGATACCCCACCACGCTGCTGACAGTCTCCCGTACGCCGTTGCTGGCCGAGATCGAGGTCCGCGAGGTCCCCAGGTCAATGCCCACGTATAGGATGGATTCGTTCTTACCGTTGTCTTGACGGGTGTAACCGCCGCTTGTCTTAGGCTCCATAAGGTCGCTCTCCCCCGAGATATTCCAGGAACTGGTTTTTGATTGAGTGAATGGTCGGCTGTCCGACCGGGCTAGTGATTGGTAGTCCCGCAGCGACGAAGGCCGAGGTTTTGATTGACCAGCGTGCTCATGAACCCGCCTCCGGGGCGAGGTGAGCGGCTGACAGGTTGGCGCGCAGGCGCCTGTGATTGTGGGCGCGAGGCCGCTGGCTGCGGGCGTTGGGGCCCGGCGGCCCGGGTCCGCGTCGGCTCGCTGTCTTCACGAAGCGCGACGTTCTCGCGGAGCATTTTCGCGAGCATCCCGCCGCCGGCGCGAGGCATAGCACGTGTTGTCCGGGCTGGACTTTCGACCAACTCAGGACGTTGCTGAACGCGAGTCTCGACCCGAGGGGCCGGGCCAGAGCCGACTCTCTCGAGCCGGGTCACGGCTCGCTCGAGGCGGTCGAAGCTCGAAGCTCGCGCGCCAAGGCCCGCCAGCCCCCGCTCGAGCCGCTCGGCGAGCTTCCCGAGCGCCTCGACCTGACGGCCTTGGAGGCTTTGGAAAGCGCCGCTTGTGGTCTGGGTGCTCAGGCGCTGGTGAGCGTCAGCGAGCTGACGTGCCAGAGCGTCTCGCTCGGCCCGCAAGCGCGCCAAGGTCTCGGGCTGAGGCGCCTGGCGCAGCTCGGAGCGGAGGCGAGCCACTTCGTCACGGAGCCGACCGCGCTCTGCCGAGAGGCGAGCTATGATCTCCACCGCGGCGCGGGGAAGGTCACGTCCACGTGCGGTAGAGGTCGTCAGGAGCGCTGAGCTGCGATTGAGGAGGGCCATGCGAGTTTCTCTTAGCGACGCGGCTTCGTGCCGCCGAAGCCGAACCCAAAGCCGACGTTCTTGCCGGCGTTCCCGCGACGTGCGGAACGAGGTGGCTCGGCCGACGTCTCGGTCGGAGCGCTGATTTCCTCTTCGTCCACGGGGGGAGCGAGCTCGGCGAGCTGCAGCGCGAGGGACTCACGGTCCTGGGTCAGCTCCGAGAGCTGAGTCGCGTCCTGCTCCCGAGCCATGTGGAGCTCGGTCACTTCGCGCTCGAGCTCTGCGATCCGACGCCGGAAGGTGTCGGTCTCTTGAGTTTGGTTGTGGAAGCTCTTGAGGTATTCGTCTCGCTCGAGCCGGAGGTCGTCGCGCTCGTTGCGCATCCGATCCCGCTCGTCGCGGAAGGCGTCGCGCTCGGACGCCATGCTGTCGCGCTCGTCGACCATTCGATCGCGCTCGTCGCGGAACTGCTCGAGATCGCGACGGAGAGCCTCGTGCTCACCCTCGTAGCGCTCGACGTCCTTGCGGAGCCGATCGCGATCGATCATGAGGCTCGCGACCTCCTCCTCGAGGCTGACCTTGCGCCCCAGCTCCTCGTCGAGCCGGTTGCGAGCCGTCTGCTGAAGCTTCTTGAGGGTCTTCTCCAGGCTGACGGTCTGCTGCTGGAGCTTCTTGCGCTCCGCGAGGAGCTCGCGAACGTCTTCGCTCTGAAGCTTCGATCCCAGCTCGCGGCCGACGGCCTGCGTGATCTCGTCGACAGAAGCCTGCAACCGACCCCGCTCAGCCTCAACGAGGCCCTTGGCGTGCTCGAGTTGGCTCTTCTCCTTGCCGAGCTTGGCGTTCTCCTGGAGGAGTCGATCGACGCGGCGTCGCTCCTTCGTCGAGTCCTCAGCCGGAGCCAAGGCGCCCTCGAGCTGGAGTTGAGCGAGCAAGTCGATCAGCTGACTCCGCTCGATCACCTTGACGTTGTCGATCTTGGCCTTGCGAAGTTCGCGCACAGTCAGCGACTTCGTCGCGGACCGCAGGACCTCAGCCAGTTCTTGCTCCATCGCCATGTTTCTCTCCCCCGTACCCCAGGTCTAGTGCCTTCTCGGCTCACCCCCACGAGGACTGGAGTCTATTTGGAAAAAATCTCGCGAGAAATTTCCAGCACAATATGCAGAGACGTTTAAAGGACTTAAGGCACCAATGGCTAACATCACCCCTACATGTCGTAGGTGTGACCGAGGGAGCCCGATCATCCCAAGGCCGCGCACGGCCTGGCTTTGATGGCCGGCGAGCGGGCCGAAAACGAGGCTCTGGAATGACGGGGTTCGGCAGCCAGATTCAGCCGAATCGAAGCTCATAAATCGTGATTTGAGGGCCTGAGGGTCCCGCGCGAATCTTCGTCGGGCCCAAGTCGCGAGTACCGGCTCCCCTCGGCGAGGAGATCTCGCCGACGGCTCGGCTCCTCCAACCAACCTTGCGTGAGCACGCCTCTCGACTTACCGTGCGCGGCTCTGGAGAGGTGGCGGAGCGGTCGAACGTGCCAGTTTCGAAAACTGGTGAAGGGCAACCTTCCGGGGGTTCAAATCCCCCCTTCTCCGTAGACGGCGGTCACACTCGTGACCGCCGTCATGGTGTACGGAACGACGGGGTACGGAACAACGGGGTACGGGAGCACCTGGAGGCTCGTTGGTGAACGAGGAAGAGCTGAAGGCGCTCATAGAGGGCGCAGCCAAAGGCGAGTCGGAGGCCGAGGAAGCGCTCTACACGCGCTACCAGCGCTTCGTGACCCGCCGCCTGACTGAAACCCGCAGCCGCCGGAACTGGTTCTGGCTAACGGACCTCGAGTCCGCGGTCCAAGACGTGTTCGTTCAGTTCTTCAAGGCCGTCCGAGAGGGCAAGTTCAGCTTCGAGGGCGAGCATCGCCTCGAGGGCTTCTTGCTCCGAACTGGCTTCTTCGTAGCTATGGACCGCAAGGACCGGGCGCGGCGCGACCAAGCGATCTCGCTCTACGACCCCGAGGAAGGCGAGCTCCGCTTCGACGTGGCCGACTTCGCGGACTCGGTCTACGACCAGCTGGAACGCCAACGCTGCCTGCAGCTCCTCGCCAAGGCGATCGGTGGCCTCAACGAGAGCCGGCGTGAAGTGATCGAGCGAAGCCTCAGCGGTCAGAAAGTCCGCGAGATCTGCGCCTCTATGGGGCGCTCGCCGGCCTCGATTTCGGGACTCAAGTTCAACGCTTGTGTAGAGCTGCGGAAGATTCTGGGCGAAAGCGGCTTCCTGGATCAATGCGGCGCCCAGTTCGGCCTGCTCGGAGGCCTCTCATGAGCCAAGACGACCCCCTGCAAGCCTGGCTAGCGAGCCATCCCCCGAGCCCCGAGGACGCTCAGGCCTTCCGCGAGGTCTCAAAGCTCCTCGAAGAGGCCTCTCCGCTCGGGCGAAGCTATTGTCCGTCTCGGGAAGACCTCATAGCGCCCGCTAGCGAGATCGGGGTCACGCTCGGCCTAGCGCGGACGCGACACCTCACAGCCTGCCCCCTCTGCCGCAGCGACTTGGCCGACTACGAGGCCCTCAGCGAGCTCGAGCCAAGCACCGCCCTAGGCGCCCTCAAGGCCACGCTCTCGCTGCTCTGGGACCAAGCCTCGGGCGCGATACGACAGGTCGAGAGCGGCCTGGCACCGGCGTTTGCGCCGGCCCTCGCGCTGCGGGGAGAGGAGAGCCCGCGCGCTCTCGCACACCTCGCGGCCCTCGAACGCGGTCACCTCCGACTGACCTGGGCGGTCGGGAGCGAAGGCGTCGATCTCCTCTGCGAGGCCGAGCAAGAAGCCCCTTCGAGCTACCGCGTGGACTTGACCCTAGGGGACACTCCTCCGGGGAACCTCGTCGAGAGCCGGAGCGCCGACGAGGAGGGGCGAGTTCGCTTGCTCGGACTCACTCCGGGTCACTATCGGATCGAAGTCTTCGTCCCGGAGGCCTCTCAACCCGCCGTTGAAGTCTCGCTCCAACTCAGGAGTTGAGGGGTCTGGCCCGGAGTCCGCGAGACCCCTCAGCGCAATCGCCGATCGGCTCTTAAGCGATTGCCAGGTATCGCCTTAGCGTGACCCTGGGCGCGGCCCGGAGTCCCCCTCCAACGCCACCCCGTGACACAAGCGCGCCACGCGGCTATATCGGAAGGGGAGGCTGCTCGATGTCTCGCAGGCGTTTTTCTCCGTCCGACTCCAGCATTTTGCTGGCGCAGGTCAGTCAGCTCTACGACCAGAGCTTGACTTCGTCCTCGGAGATCTGCCTCTACGACGACCCCATGCTGGCCGATCTCAAGTCCCGTCAGACTCCCCGCTTTCGCGTCTACCTGACCCGGCTCGAGCCGCGGGTCAAGGTCTACGCTGACGCCGCCATGGAGCAAACGGTGGCTTACAGCGGGGACATGGCCGAAGTCGAGATCTCCGGCGGTGATCCCGCGGCGCCGGTGGCGGAGGGCTTCCTCTACGACGCCACCTCCGTTGGCCAGCTAATGTGCCTAGGCGTGGGGCGATACCCCCACAACCAGCTCCGTCCCTACGTCGGCGACGACGTCGAGGACTACTACCGCCGCCCAGACGACTACGACCCCAACTGCGTCTGCGGGCAAATCTCTCGGGATCACGGCCTGATCTTCCTCTCGCCAGAAGGGCGGATCTGCTTCCGCGACTTTGGAACCAAGAAGACCGACGGCCGCAAGGGCTCCAAGAACGGCACCTGGGTCAACGGCGAGAGCCAAGTCCGCAACACCGTGATCGAGTGGCGCGAAGGTGACTACCTCGGCCTCGGCGGACGCGTCGTCATTCAAGGCGACGGCAAGCGCCTCAAAGAGCACGTGTTCAAGCTCCGGTTCGAGGCGATCTAGCGCGCGAACGAAGTCTTCTGGCTCGTCGATCGCCTCGCGGCGGACTACCTCTCCCTCCCGAGTCGAGGGTAGCGATCCCGCATTCGCGAGACGTCCTGGCCAGCCCGCGGGTGACCCTGTCGAGCGGCCGCGCGATAGTTGGCAAACGCCTCCTCGAGATCCTGGGGGACGCTCTCGCCGTGGCCTAGCTCGAGCCAGCCCGCGAGCAGATACTGTGCGCCCATGTCTCCAGCAGCCGCCCCTCGTCGCGCCCAAACCAAGGCCTCAGCCGGATCACTCGCGGCGCCCTCGCCCACGCGAAGTCGCCCCGCGTAGAGCCACATAGCCCGCGGTTCACCCGCCTCCGCCGCCCGACGGAGGTAGCTCATCACCGCAACCGGACGTGGAGGGCGCGCGCGCGCCAGGATCTCGGCCACGCGGAGCATGGCGGCCCCGTGGCCAGCCCCGGCCGCCGACTGATACGCCCACTCCGCTGCGATCCCGCTTTGCCCACTCGCCGGCTCGAACCCCAGCGCCAGCAACGCCCCTGGAGTGCCGCTCGTCTCCGCCTGAAGCCCAGCCAGGCTGATGGTGCCCCCTCGGTCGAGTCGACGGCCCAAGTTGTAGAGCGCCGCGCCATCCCCCCGGACACGAGCCGACCAGAGCGAGTGCATCGACTCGGCCGAGGCGCCCGGAGTCCAGGCATGGGAGAAGGCGTAGCCCAGGATCAGGACAATCCCGACGAGGGGAAACACGCCCCGCTGCCAAGCCGCCGTTCGCGGGACTCGATCCCCCGCCGACCCAACCCTCCTTCGCCGAGAAGAGGGCCTCGGGGTGACGACTGGGGCTGGCTGCACCTCCTCGCCCGACTGCGCCTCGACCTCAGCGAGGACAGGTCCCTTGCTCTCGGAAGGCGACCCCTCGCGTAGCTCAGCGCCGGACTCGACGGGAAGAGCGAGCGGGCCTGACCTCCTCCGCCGAGATCTCAGCCTCCTCGTCGTCTCAAGCCGGACCGCGAGGGGCGCCCAGGCCTCCAGCTCGCGGAGGTAGCTCAGCTCTGGCGCCTCGAGCCAGGCGGGGTCATGGCCGGGATCGTCAAGGACACGCTCGAGGTGAGCGAGGGCTCGATACGGCTCCTCCGCCCGAGCGAAAGCCAGCGCGGCACTCAGGCTTCGCTTCGCGCTCGGCCAGAGTTCAGCGGCTTCGGCGAAGGCCTCGCCGGCCTCAAGCAGCCGAAGCGCTTCGAGGTGCTGAGCTGCTTTCTGCTCGAGCCACCGCGCCTTGTGGCGCGCGCGCGGGTCCAGCGCGCCTCTGGAGCTCGCACTCGCCGC
>JAESQQ010000699.1 GCA_016765095.1 Planctomycetota bacterium
GCCGGCCCCCTCCGAGGGCGCCTGTGCGATCCGTAGGGTGCGGGGTTTACCCCCGCCCGACGCCTGTCCCGGCGAGACAGACGGACTCTTCTCTTGAGCCTTGATACGTCAGGCTCTGTAACTCCGCCCTACACTAGGCGTTCGTAGATCATGGCCAGGCGCTCTTTGAGTTCGGCGTCCTTGATCCGAAGAGCCGCTCGGAGGCCCTCGAGGTCCACGGGCCCTCGCTTGGCGAGGTACTCCGCCAGCCTTGGCGGCGCCTTCGGTGGTGCGGCGACGCCCTGAATCGCTCGCACAGCCTCGCACGAGAGGAAGTGGAGTTCACCCTCCCGCTGGGCCGCTGGGAAGCCGCAGCTCAGCGGCGGGTTGACCAGAGGCGGCTTCCGACGACCACGCCGCCGAGCTCCTGCTCAATGCGTCCGATTGCTAGCGAAAGGGCCGGAGTTCCCTCGACGCACCCAGATCGCGATTCGCCCGATTGCTGGACCGTGTAATGCCAGCGTCCGCCCTCGAATTGAAGTTGGGTGAGGTCGTAGGCCTCCGGTGCGTTCGTTGTCATTCCTAACCTCGTCGGTTGCAGCCCCTGACATACCAACCGAGACCGACGCGCTGGGCGCAGAGCCCCCTCAGCAGGGGCTACGCACTTCTCCTGGCTGGCGGCGAGAGGCTCCAAGTGGCTTCATATGGGCGCATGGCCCTCGCAGGACTGAAAGCGGACCTCCCCGCCACTCGCCATTCGTTAACGACGAAGGGGCAGTCGTCAGCGACGCTTCCGATCCGAGTCAGCTCGAAGTCCTCGAACACCGCCCCGAATCCATGCCCGGTCCAATTGCAGATCGCCTCCAGGGTGAGTTCGTAGCGAGCCATTTGGCCACCTTCCTGCAGAAGTGTTTTGACGAGCCTAGCTTCGGCGCCTGCACTCCCCAAGCGCTTCTGGGCGGGCTCAGGCCGCTGAGATCAGTCCACGACCTTGAGCGTGAACGAGCGCGACGTGCCGACCGCGTGAGGGTCGTACATTCCCTCCGCACGAGCAGGCAAGAGGCGGAAGCTGCCGGGGTGCGTGAAGCGGAGGTGGTGGATCACCTCCGACTCCCCCTCGGGGAGTTCCTGTCCGCACACCGAGACGCGGTCGTCGCGGAACTCACGGCGCTGATACCAGGTGTCGTCCCACCACTCCTCGTCCTGATCCGCTTCGGCCCCGGACCAGCCGACGGCGCCCGCGGGAAGGGGTGACTCGACCAGGCTGTAGGACACCGGGCGCTCGGCCACGATCGTGATCTTGACCCGAACGCGATCGCGACGGCGAACCGTCGCGCCGTCCTTGAGCGTCTTCCACTCCACGTCGTCGCCCCGGCCGCTCGCGATCTGAATCTCGCGCCGGACCTTGAGCACGGGAGTGTCCTCGGCTGGGATCGGATCGGCGTGGGTCATGAAGCTCAGCCGCGCCGCGGCGAAGGCCTGGGCGCCTTTCTTGGTGCGAACCGCCACGACGTTGGCGCCTCGCTTGACCCAGCCCTTGGGGAGGGTCACCTGGCCGTCCTTGACCCAGTCGGCGGGGACGTTCTTCCCGTTCACGCGCAGGCTATCGATCCGGGTCGCCTCGCCCTTCTCGGCGACGTCGCTCAGCGCCAAGATCGCGTAGGCCGTGTCGAGGGTCGTGTACCACTTGGGCCCCTTCCGCCGCGCGAGGAGCCAAGCCGTCAGCTCGACCACGCGCCGGTCCCTCCGCCCGAGGATCCCGACCAAGGCCCGCAGAACGAGCGACCCTTCGACGACGTCGTCGAGTCCCCGGCCCTTGGGCGGAGACGTCGAGAGCTCCTTGAGCAGGTCTTTCCGCCCCGCCAGAACGAGGTAGGCGAAGCCAATCTGTGAGTCGGGGTAGTAGGCCTGACGCAGGGCCTGAATCTCCTTCTCGCCCGAGAGGACGCGGACGTAGAGCCCAAAGGGGGTCGAGTCCAAGTCCCGGAGGCACTCGAACCCCTCCTCCAGGACCCGGACGTCGATCTTGATCCCTGCCGCCTTGGCTCGCAGGAGGCCGAACAGGACGTAGGTCGTCATGTAGGGGTCGGTCTCGTCGTTCTTCCACCAGCCCCAGCCGCCGTCTTCGTGCTGGAAGCCATACAAGCGCTGGAGTCCCGCGTTGACCATGACCGGGAGATCGCGTCGCAAGCGCTCGTTGTCGCCGCCGACCCGCTCAAGGGTCGCGCTCGCGACCACAGCCGGCAGGAAGCGCGACATGGTCTGCTCGACGCACCCATAGGGGAAGCCCGCCAGGAAGGGCAGCGCCTGCTCGATCGCAGCCATGGGGCCGCCGGCCACTGAGAGGTCCAACACGGCACCTTCCAAGTCCGCGTTGTCGGGAAGGAGAAGCTTGGCCTGCCACTCGCCAGCCTTGACCTCGCCTGACTCGACGCGCACTCTAGCCGTCCCGAAGGGCTTGAGCGGGACCTCGATCTCGACCGCGTCGCTGGCTCGCTCCGAGAGAGCGCGCGCCTTGAAGAGCGCCAGGCCGGCCTCCAGGGCCGTGACTTCCCAGTCCAGCCGCGCCGAGGCGCCAGCCGCGACGACCACGGTCCGCGGGCCGCCTTGGACTTTCGCGCCCTTGGCTTCGAGGACGACGGTGAACTGAGTCGCCTCGGCCATTTTGTTGTGAACCACCGTGGCCACGGTCGCCACGTCGCCCTCGACCATGAAGCGCGGAGTGGCCAGGCTCATGACCACGTCTTGGCGGGTGACGAAGGCCGCCTTGGCCTGGCCGAAGCCGTCCGCCCCGACGACGGCGCGGGCCAGGACCCGCCAGCGTGTCAGCTCGTCGGCCATGTCGACGGGGACCACCGCGCGACCGTCTGGGCCCGTCACGAGGCGCGCCCGATAGAAGAGCGTGTCCGGGAACCGCCGGCGCATGCGCGGGGCCTCAAAGGCACCGCCACCCGAGGAGGCGACCCCAGCGCCGCCGCCGTCGCTCTCTTCCTCCGCCTCCTCGAAGCTAAAGCTCCCGCCACCGCCGCCGCCACCGAAGAA
>JAESQQ010000700.1 GCA_016765095.1 Planctomycetota bacterium
CACGATCGGGAGCGGTCACTATCGACCAGCTCTTCTCACGGCGACAACCCTCCACGTGACCGCTCATGATCGTGAACTCCCGCTTAGAGGCAGCACTTCTTGTATTTCTTGCCGCTCCCGCATGGGCAGCGTGAGTTGCGCCCGAATCGACGTCGTCCCAGGACAACCGCTCGCGCCGACGACATCGGAGTCGAGCCGGGGTCCTGGTTGAAGACCTTGGAGAGCATGGAGTAGAGCTCAGGGTGCTTGCGCCGCATGGTGCCGGGGCGCTCAAAGAAGTACTCGGTCGCGACGGCGAAGAACTCCGCTTCGTTGGTCAACCCGTAGACGTCTATGTCGGAGTCGCCCTGGCGGATCTCCTCCATTTTTCGCCGAACGAGCGCGATCCAGGGGCCGATCGCGGCCTGGTCGAGGCCGACGCCTGGGAGCCCGTCGATCGTGCCGTCGGACTTGTCGACGAGGTGCGCGAACTCGTGCAAGCCGACGTTCTTCTTGTCGCCTGGGTTGGCGAACCCGCTGAGCAGGTCGGGCTTGGAGAGGAGCATCAGCCTGTCGAGCGGGCCCGTTCCGACCATGCCCAAGGTGTGGCGCTCGTCGCCGCTCTCGAACGCGAACTCGTCGTTGAAGCGATCGGGATAGACCAAGACCTCGTTGATCTGATCCCACTCCCACTCTGGGAACCCAAAGATCGGAATGATCGCGCTCGCCGCGGTCAGGACGCGGGTCGTCTCGTCGAGTTCGAACTTGATCCCCGTGATCGTCTTCTCGCCGAGGAACACAGCCACCTCGCGTCGGAAGCGCGCTTTCCCCTCGTCGTCGAGGGCTGAGAAGAAGGCGACCTCGGTCCGGAGGATCGTCTCCCACTCGGCGGGGAAGGGGAGCGCCAGGATCCGGCGTCGCTCGCGGAGCTTGCTGGTCGTGGAGAGGGAGGTGATCCAGACGACGAAGGCCGCGCCCAGGAGCGGGAGCCAGGAGCCCGTTCGCTGGACGGCGAACGCGCAGAGCGCGGCCGAGACGAGGAAGACCCCTACCGTCGTGACGATCGCCGAGCGGGCAGCTCTTGCTTCCCAGCGGGTGGAGAGTCCGTGCTCGACGATCTGCTTCTCGGCCACCGGGCGATCCTTCGGGACGGTTGGGTGCGCTGAGGATACTTCCGCAGCCCGCTCTTGTTCCCAGCGCCTGGTCGACGCGCCTAGAATCGGGCCATGGTTCAGGTCCACCACCCCCAATGCCCCTACTGCCACACCCCCGTCACGCCAACGGACGCCAAAGTGGCCTGCGATCGGTGCATGTCCTGGCAGCACTCGGCTTGCTGGGAGGAGCACGGGAAGTGCGCGACCTGCACGAGCTCGAAGCGGCTGGCGAGGGTCACAGACGAACTGGCTGCTTCGCTTCTAATGCCGAGGCCCGCGCGCGCTGAGTCAGAGCCCTTGGCGCCGCGCCCGCCGCCGTGGGATTGCCCGCGCTGCACGCTCTACCTCACCGCCGGGCACTACGAGGAGCAACAGGTTCAGTCATGCGACGGGTGCATAGGCTATTGGCTCTCCGAGTCGGCCTGCCGCGAAATCGCGATCCGCCGGGACGCCTACTTCTCCCGCTCAGAGCGCAACGCTGTGCTCAAGCGAGCCCTCGACTGCTCCGTCACGGACGCAGATCCCAATCTCCCCTGCCCCATGTGCACAGCCGATCTCGCCGGCTGGTCACTGGGTGGGGTCTTGCTCTATCGCTGCCGAGGCCACGGCGTCTGGCTAGACACCGGAGACCTCAAGCGAATGCAGATCCTTGTCGAAGGGCACGTGTGGATCCGGGACCTTCTGCTCGGGGACCTGCCTCCCAGAGGTTAGCTGCAGCCCATGCTGGTCCCGCAGTTGTGGCAGCGATAGCAGGTGCCGTTGCGAACGGTCAGACTTCCGCAGTCGGTGCAGAAGGGGGCGTCCTCGACACGATCCACAGTCGGAGCGCTCACCTTGCTCGCGGGTCGCTTCTGGGGCGCGCTCGGCTCGCCGACCACGTCTTCGGGCGCGACGTGCACCAAGTCCGTGCGTCCGAGATACTCGAGCGCCAACGCGCGGAACAAATAGTCAACGACGGACGTAGCAGACTTGACGTTCGGGTGGTCTTGGACGGGACCCTTTGGTTCGAAGCGGGTGAACGTGAACGCGTTCACGAACTCCTCGAGCGGGACGCCGTGCTGGAGGCCGAGGGAGATGCTGATCGCGAAGCAGTTCATGATGCTCCGGAACGAGGCGCCCTCCTTGTGCATGTCAATGAACACCTCGCCCAGCGTCCCGTCCGCGTATTCGCCGGTCCGCAAGTAGACCTTCTGGCCGCCGACGCGGGCCTCTTGGGTGAAGCCGGTGCGCCGCTTCGGGAGGCGCTTGCGCACCAGGCGGGGGGGGAGCTCCGTCGGAGGCGCCTCCTCGGAGGTCTCAGCCGTGGTCGTGAGGACCTGACAGGCCTTGCTCCCGTCGCGGTAGAGCGCGACTCCCTTGAGGCCGAGTCGCCAGCTCTCGACGTAGATCGCCTCGACCTCCTCGACGGTGGCCTCGTTGGGGAGGTTGACCGTCTTGCTGATTCCGCCCGAGAGGAAGGGCTGGACCGCGGCCATCATGTGCAAGTGACCGCGCGGTGCGATCGAGCGCTTGCCCTCGCGACCACAGCGATTCGCGCAGTCGAAGATCGGCAGGTGTCGTTCGAGGAGGTGCGGAGCGCCCTCGATCGTGAGACGCCCTCCCGTGATCTCCGAGGCCGCCTCGATCTCGTTCGAGGAGAACCCGAGCTCCGCGAGGAGGTCGAACCCGGGCAGCCCGAGCGCGGCCGCCTGGCCCAGGCGGCGATAGGCGTCGGCCCCGATCACTCCGGGGTTGAAGGCCTGTCGCAGGTCATGAACCGAGGGCAGGGCTCGCTCGGCCGCCGTGATCTCCGCCTCGGTCAATCCCTTGGCGCGGAGGCTCGAACGATTGACGAAGGGCGAGGTCGCGAAGGACCACGTCCCGCGCAGATACTCGACGATGTCGTCGACCTGGCGCGTGCTGTAGCCGAGCTTGCTCAGGGCGTGCGGGATCGAGCCGTTGACGATCTTGAGGCTCCCTCCCCCGCTCAGCTTCTTGAACTTCACGAGCGCGAAGTCCGGCTCGACGCCGGTCGTGTCGCAGTCCATGAGGAGGCCGATCGTGCCGGTCGGCGCGAGGACGGTCGCCTGAGCGTTGCGATACCCGTGACGCCTTCCCAGGTCGAGGGCGCGATCCCACGACTCGCGCGCGGCTTCGCTGAGATCGCCGCAGGCTTTGAGCTCGTAGGTCGCGTCACGGTGCATGTTCATGACCTCGAGCATTGGCTCGCGGTTGTGCGTGAAGCGGGCGAAGGGCCCCTTGGCCGCCGCGATCTCGGCTGAGACGGCATAGGCCGTCCCGGTCATGAGCGAGGTCAGCGTTCCGGCCAGCGTCCGTGCCTCGTCGCTGTCGTAGGGGAGCCCACGCATGATCAAGAGCGAGCCGAGGTTCGCGTAGCCCAACCCCAGGGGGCGAAACTCGTGGCTCCTCGAGGCGATCCGCTCGGTTGGATAGCTGGCGTGGTCGATCAGGATCTCTTGGGCGAGGAAGAACACTCGACAGGAGTGAGCGAAGGCTTCGTGGTCGAAGCGGCCGCTCGGATCGAGGAACGCGAGCAGGTTCAGGCTCGAGAGGTTGCAGGCCGTGTCGTCGAGGAACACGAACTCCGCGCAGGGGTTCGTGGCGTGGATCTCGTCGCTGTTCTTGACTGTGTTCCAGCGGTTGCTCGTCGTGGCGAAGAGCATTCCCGGGTCGGCGCAGCGCCAGGCGGCGTCGGAGATCTTGCGCATTAGCTCGCCCGCAGACTCGTAGGTGTGCGCCACCTCGCCTGTGGTCCGGTAGTGGGTCTCCCAGGGCTCGGCGGCGACGACGGCCTCCATGAAGGCGTCGCTGGCGCGCACGGAGTTGTTGGCGTTCTGCCCGCTCACGGTGCGATAGGCCTCGCCGTTGAAGTCAGCGGAGAACCCAGCGCGAATCAGCGCCTTGACCTTCTCTTCCTCGCGGACTTTCCAGTCGACAAAGGACTCGATATCGGGGTGGTCAAGGTCGAGGCACACCATTTTCGCCGCGCGGCGAGTCGTGCCGCCGCTCTTGATCGCCCCGGCCGCGCGGTCGTAGATCTCGAGGAAGCTCATGACGCCCGAGCTGGTCCCGCCGCTCGTGAGGGGTTCGCCCGCGCCGCGGATCTTCGAGAAGTTGCTCCCCGTTCCGCTCCCGAACTTGAACAGCCGCATTTCGCGCTGAATCCCGGCGGCGATGTCCATGAGGTCGTCATTGACTGACTGAATGAAGCAGGCCGAGACCTGGGGGCGCGCGTAGGCGTCGACGACTTCGCGGAACTCGTCATGGGTGGCGTCGTAGGCGTAGCTCCCCACGCCCGCGCCGCTGAGTCCGTAGGACTCCGCGAGGCCGCAGTTGAACCAAACGGGCGAGTTAAAGGCCCCGTGTTGGTGGATCAGGAGGTAGCTCAGCTCTGCCTCGAAGGCGTCAGCGTCTTCGCCCGAGCGGAAGTAGTCCCCCTGCGATTCGCCGCTGCGACGGATCGCGGAGGCGATTCGCCGGACGACGCTCAGGGCGCTCTTCTCGTGGCCGGTGCCAGGGACGCCGGCCTTGCGCAGATACTTGCTCGCGAGGATGTCGGTCGCGAGTTGGCTCCACGAGGCGGGGACCTCGACGTCGTCCATTGCGAACACGACCGCGCCGCCCGGCTGGGCAATGCTCGACTTGCGGCGCTCGACGACGACCTCGGCTAGGGGGTCCTTGCCCGGCTGGGTGAAGCGGCGCGGGATCTCCATGCCCCGGGGGCTCGGGTCGGAGGGGCTCGGGTCCCCCTGGAGGGAGTCGAGGGCGGTTGAGTCGAGGAGGTCGGGTGGAGATTGAGTGGCCATGGAGGACTGTCCGAGCGAGGCGAAGAGACTCCGAATCGTCTGTGGGTCGCCTGGGTTGGGTGAGCGGGGGGGCTCAGTTCGGAAGGTCGAACCTAGCGACTGGCCCCGACAGATTTTGCGCTCGAGAATGCACGTCCTCAGAGGGCGAAGGGAGTCCGCCTTGCGGCCGGAACGGGTCGACGGACTCCCTGTGGCCGCGGGTGAATAGGGCCGCGATCCAGCAGCGAAGCGGGCTCGGGCGGAACGTCTCACTTTGGACTCGCTCAGCAGCGCGGCCGCGCCGGGAGTCGATCAACCGCCCTCGGCGGGTGTGTGTCTCATTTGGATGACGCGCACGAAAGCCCCGTGTCCTATCTGTGTGAATGCGGCAATTGACCTCCCAGGCGTCACGGCTCCTGCCTAGACTTGGGCGGAGGCTCGACAGTGCAGTTCAAAAAACTCCCAGTGGATCCACGTGTGGTCAGGGCGAATCGGCTCGTCGAGCGCGCGCTGAATCGTGCCGTCCGATCGTACGACGGCCTCAAGAGTTCGATCGGGCTCGCGGGCCGCAAGGCGCGTTACGACGACGCGAACTACGAGTTCTTCGGCGGCGCGCGAGACACGCTGCGGGCCAAGCACTACGACAAGAGCATGCGCCTGCTCTGGAAGGCCGAAGAGCACGCCCCTTGGCTCTCCTTCAAGGACTGCACGCCGGGCGAGCGCTCCCTGCGGGAGATGGCGCTCCGCTCCCTGACCGAGGAGGAGCAAGCCGCTCGGGCGCGGATCGCTGCACCGGAATACAAGGCGCTCCTCAATCGCGAATACACCCGGCGCGAGAAGCAGGCGATCGTCAATATCCTCTCGGCGATCGGGCACGGGGAGGCCTACGCCTGGCTCGTCTCGGCTGAGCTTTTGACAGTGGTCGAGAGCACGGGCGCTCGCGCAGCGCTCACGATGCAGGTGTTGGAGGAGGCGAAGCACTTCGTCGTCCTCCGGGAGCTCTTGCAAGCCTTCGAGGTCCCGATCCCCCGCCAGAGCGCCTGGGAATACATGTTCATGGAGGGGGTCTATAAGGCTTCGGGCCTCGAGAAGCTGTTTGGAATGAACGTGCTCGTCGAGGGGGTCGCGCTCAGCCTGTTCGGGTTGCTCTGCGAACTCCCCGGCCTCGAGGTCCTCCGCTTGTTCCACCTCGACGAGTCGCGCCACACCGCTCTCCCGAGCAACTACCTCAAGGAGTTCCCGCTCAGCCTTTGGGAGCGCCACCACCCGCTCAAGCGCTGGCGACGGCTCCGAATGGTCCTCCCCGCGCTCGGAATGATCTCGGCGCTCGAGGAGGACATGGCGGAGCTTGGCCTGGACGCCTTCGATTTCGGGGGCTCCGTCCTGCGGAAGATCTCTCACCTCGCCCACCGCAACGGCTTCTTCCTCCCCGTCCCTCGCAAGACGCTCCTCGCTGGACTGAACGTCGTCTTCAACGGCTACTGCAAGGCGACGCGCGCCAAGCACTCGTTTACCGACTTCACGGGCGCCGAGACGACCCTTGGGGCCCGCGAGCTGGAGGTAGAGCGAGAGATCTTCGAGGGCGTCGTGGCGTTCGCCTAGGCCCTCAGCGCACAGGCGCAGGCTCCAGAGGACCGCTCGGCGCGCCCTCGGCGGCGGGCGGGGGTAAACCCCGCCCCTACCAATGCGTGTTGCGAGCTGCCTGGGAGGGTCGGCCCGGGGGGGGCCGTAGGGTGCGGGGTTTACCCCCGCCCGACGCTTCCTCGGAGAGATAGACGCTCTCCTTTCTCGGGCTTCCACACCTCAGGGGCTGTACCCCCGCCCGACGATCTCCTCGATCCAAGAGGCCGATCAAGTTGCCCGCGGGCTCAACCGATAGACAGGGAGGACCCCCTCCAGCCAGGGGGCGGAGCGCGCGTGGCGAGACGAGGGCGGAGGCGACGAGGGCCAGGAGGGCACTGGGGGATCGTGTTCCTCTGCCTCGGAATGGCGTTTCTGCCGCGCTCGATCCGCCAGCAGGCGCGCTCCCTCTTGCTCGACGCCCACGGGGCCACTCAGCGTCTGCTGGGGCGCGGAGCTCCTGACCCGGCCGACGCCGGGGCAAGCGAGCAAGAAGTCGCGCTCCTCAAGGCCGAGCTGGTCGAGCTCAAGCGCTCGCTGACAGCGGCTCGCGGCTCGAGCCGTGTCCTCGTTGCCGATCCCGACGTGCGCGTCCTCACGGCGGAAGTCCTCCCCCTCCAAGGTCCGGCCGATTTTCTGCACCGAATCGCCCTCGACCGCGGCAAGCGGGACGGCGTTCGTGACGGAATGCCCGTCTTGGCTGGGCGAGTCTTGGTCGGGCGCGTGGCGCAGGTCTCCCGGACGACCTGCGAGGTTCGCCTCGTCCTCGACCCGGAGTTTAGCGTTCGGGCTTCGATCCCTCGGGCGGAAGGCACGGTCGAAGGACTTCTCCGCGGGAACGGTCGCGGTCTCTACTTCGAGCCCGCGATCCTCGACGAGCGCGCGCCAGCTCCCCAGCCTCGGACCGGCGAGCGAATCCTCTGCTCGCGGGCGTCAGTGCTCTGCGATCTCCCGGCTCTGATCGGCGTCGTCGGGGAGCGTCGTCGCCTCGCGGGTGCCAGCCTCCTGGGCGCGCGGGTTCACCCCGCCCTCAATCCTCAGTCTCTGCGGCGGGTCGTGATCGTGATCCGCGACGGCCCCGCATGAACGACGGGCTCGCGAGCCTATTGCGTCCGCTCGTGGTGCTCGCGGCCCCGCTCTGGGTCCTCTTGCTTCGCTACGGCTTCGCTGACTTGAGCGCGATCAACGGGGTCGCTCCGGACGTCGCCTTGATCGCAGCCGTCGCCGCCGCGTGGACCCGCAAGCCGCTCGGGGCCGTGGCCTTCGCTGCGCTCCTCGGCGCGAGCCTAGACCTCGCCAGCACCACCCCCTGGGGCTTGGGCGCCGTCCGCTACGCGACGCTGGCCGCCCTGGTCTGCGGCGTCCGTCGCGTCGGCGACTTCGACCTCCCTGGGATCAGCGTGGTCCTCGTGCTCGCTTTCGCCTGCGCCGAACGCGGCCTCGCCGCGCTCACGATCGGCGTCCGGCTCCAGCTTCCCCTGACCCCGCTCCTGCTCCAGGCTGGCGGAATCGCGCTCCTGAGCGCGCTGCTCGCTCCCCTCGGGTTCGCGACTGCGCGGGCCTTGGCTCCCGCGACCACGATCGACGAGGCCTGGGGGCGACGGTGAGCCGGCGCCGGATCGACCTCGTGACGGCCGCTGGCCTCCTCGTCTTGACGGGCCTCACAGCGCGGCTCTACGCCCTGACCGTCCAACGCCACGGAGAGCTTCGGCTGCGCGCCGAGCGGCGGAGCCGGAAGATCGACGTCTACGAGCCCCGCCGAGCCCCAATCCTGGGCCGCACGGGACGACCCTTCGCGATCGACCGCCCGGTGCGGGTCGTGACGCTCGACCTCCCCGACCTCGATCCGGCGCTGAGCTTCGTGTCCCCCCTCGCCTACACCCAGCGGATTTCGCGCCCTGAGGCGCTGGCTCGCTTGCGCGCAGTGCGGGCCCAACTCCAGGCCGAGATCGCTCGCGACCCCGACGCTGCGTCGGGGCGGGTCGTGCTCTGCCGCTATCCGCGAGAGGACTTCGATCGCGCGAAGCGGATCACCCGCCGAATCAGCCACCTCCACGCAGAGCTCGACGCCGAGGGAGCGGCCCTGGTCTGCGAGGCCTCGGTTCTCGCCCAGCGAGATCGGGTCTTGGAGCGCTTGAGCAGCTTGGCGGCGATCCCGGTCGAGGAGCTCCAAGGACGCGTCGAGGCTCGGGTGGACGAGGTCCACGCCCTCGAAGTGCGCGACGAGCGACTCCTGGCCTGGCGCGAAACCGTCGTCGTCCTCGAGGGCGAGCGGGCGGACTTTGCGGTCGCGGCCCGGCTCAGCGAGCGGGCCTTCGAGCTGCAAGGGGTTCAAGTCGAGGCTCGCCACTTGCGCCGCTATCCCTTCGGTGACACGGCGGTTCACCTCCTCGGCTTTCTCGGTCAGCCGAGCCCGGCCGAGCGCCGTCGGGACCTCGCCGCGAACTTGATCCTCGACGCCTACGGCGACCCCCTCGATCTCTTGGCCGGCTCGGGCGCGCCGCTGCCTCCCAAGCTCCGCCTCCTCCGAGAGCCCTACGGACGGGCGGGCCTCGAGCGCTGCTACGACGCGCGTCTCCGAGGGCACCCAGGCGCCCGAGTCGTCGTCCGTGACGTCCGGGGGACCGTCCGGCGGGTAGGCCAGCGACATGACCAGCGTTAGCGGCGGTGTCAGCTACGGCACAGCGATTTCAAATG
>JAESQQ010000701.1 GCA_016765095.1 Planctomycetota bacterium
GAGGCCTGGTCGGCGCGGCCTCGGGGCGGGCGGGGGTAAACCCCGCCCCTACATTCACCCGTACTGAAATTTCTCGCGGGCTGCACTAGCTGCTCGCGCCGCTCCCAGCCCCGAGTCGCGTCAGGCCGAGGGAGAGGGACTCGCGCCGCCCGCAGAGGCTCGGGCCGCGATCGCGACGCCCGTCACGACCACGAACAGGAGCTCCGCTCCGTAGAACGTGTTCAGCAGCGCGCCCGCGCCCTCGGTGAACCCGTAGCTGTGGAGCCCGACGTTGAGGAGGTTGACGCCCCACCACGAGAACGCGACCACACACCCGCCGAGGACGGTCGCGATACAGAGTCCTAGATCACGGATGTAGCCGCCCATTCGAGCGTGCAGAATCGCGATCTCCCAGAGCACGATCAGGAGCGCGCCGTTCTCCTTGGGGTCCCAGCCCCAAAAGCGGCCCCAAGAGTCGTTGGCCCAGATCCCGCCCAGGATCGTCCCGACCACGGAGAACAGGAGCCCAAAGCAGAGGACTCCGTAGGCCATTCGAGCGATCGTTTTATGGAAGCTCCGATCCCCGACCCCGATCGCCTTCGTGATCAGCCAGAGGTGCGCGATCGCAGCCGCGAGCAGGCCGGCGCTGTAGCCGAGCGTGACCGAGGTCACGTGGGTCGCGAGCCAGAAGTTGGTGTCGAGGACCGCGACCAGGCTCCCCATTGTGTCCCCGGCGGTCACCGCCTCGCGGAACTCGTAGCGCATGGCAAGGAACATGCCCATCGCCCCCAAGATCGGAGTCACGCTGAGCGCGATCCGTTGGCGGTTGATCCACTCGATCCCCAACGCGACCAGAGCCGAGGTCGCCGTAATGAACAGGATCGTCTCGTAGAGCGTGCTGACCGGCGGGCGGCTGCGAATCACACAGCGCTCGGTGATCCCGACCACGATCAGGATCGTGGCGAGCCCGAGCAGCGCCCAGGCGCCCCAGTAGAGCCGCGTGTTCTTAGGGAAGAACCACGTCGCTGCAACCACGAAGAACGCGAGCATGTAGACGATCAGGGCGCGGTAGAACCAATCCGCTCCGTAGTAGTGCACCTCGAGCGGGATCTTCCACCACGCCCCCCGGGCGCTCGCCTGGCCCTTGACGTCGTTGTGATACGTCTCGAGCGCGCTCGTAAACGCCTCGGAGTCGCCCTTGTTGGCTTCGAGTTCCTCGAACAGCGCCAGGGTCTTGACCTGCGCCGCGTGGGCGTTCTCACCACCTTCCAACGCCGCGCCAAAGCGAGCTCGAAACAAATCGCCGACGCTCAGCCAGGTCAGCTCCTTGGGGTCTGAGGGCGGAAAGAACGCGAGTCGCGCGCTCCCCTCAGCGCCCTCCTTGGCCGCCGTGAACAAGGCGCCAATCGAATCGAGTTCAGCCTCGCGACGGGCCTTGGGGATCTTCGCCTCGGCGTCTGGCGAGCGGAGCTCCTTGAAGATCTGGAACATGCCGTCGGCGTTGGTCAGGATCTCGGAGAGCCGGCCCTCCTTCCCTTCCCCCTTGAAGATCAGCTTGAGCGACCCCGAGTCGCGCACGTGATAGTGCGCTCGCGCGAAGTGCATCGTCTGAAGCAAGGAGTGGAACTGGTTGACCTTTCCCGCGAGCTCTATGACCTGTCGGTCGAGGCTGTCGAGGGACTCCGCCCCGTGCAGCTTCGACTTCTGCTGGTTGACCCTCGCCAACTCGAACAGCTTCGTGACCCCACCTTGGATGTAGGCGAAGGAGTAGTTACCCCGCTTCTCGGTCAGGCCGTTGTTCTTGGCGCGCGGCTTGAGGCCGATCCGAACCAAGACGTCCGTATCGTCGATCCGAAAACAGTCGTAGGTCTCGGCCTGCCCGGGGAAGAACATGCAGTCCAGGAGCCAAGCGGTCGGCTTGAGCGTCTCGCCGCTCTTGACCTTGATCTTGCGCTTCCCGTTGATCTTGAGGAGCTGAAAGCCAGCGTAGGTCGAGAGCGGCTTGACCCGACCCCCGTCCTGGAGCGGAATCGTGCCCGCCAACTTCAAGGCGGCCTTCGGCCACTGAAAAGTCCGTTCGTCGCCCTCGGCGGGCTCGAAGGGCTTCGAGCAGCCGGCCAAGGCCACGCAACTCGCGATCAAGCAGGCCAGGACTGCGCGCTTCATGCGGACCTCCTCTTGGGGGCTTGGGAGCGAACGTACTTCAAGAGTTTCTCACCAAACGCCCACAGGAGCCCAATCGAAATCACGATGCAGGCGTAAAGCGGCCACTGATCGGAGGGATTTCGCACGACCGAGAAGCCGCTAAACAACTTGGCCCCGGGGGCAGCCCCTTGGGGGCCCCAGCTGGATTGGAAGATGATGTATCCGCTGTGTCGAAGCGGCGCGTTCATTTCGATCTCGACCTTAGACGAGGAGCCCCCTTCGATCTTGGTGACCTGACTCTTGAAGAGCTTGGCCGTCCTCGTCCCCGGGTGATATTCGTGCGTGAACTTGTCGAGGCGAATCGTGAAAGGCATCGAGAACCGTCGCCGCCGAAGGTCGATCGCCCAGCGCTTTCCGGCGACCGACACGACCATGGGCGGCTGTGGCTGGAGGGTCGAGTAGCCGCCCCAGAGCAGCCCCGGAGTCTCTGACCCGTTGGCCCGAACCGCGAGGTAGATCGCAGCGGAGTTCGCCTCGTGCTCTTTCTCAAGGGGGCGGCGCGCGATCGCGTAGCCGCCGACGAGCGGGCTGGCTGCCTCCCAATTCGGGCCCTTGGGTTGGACCCGCGCGTTGGGGGTGTAGTGGCTCAGGTCGAGTTCGAAGGGCAAGTCTGCGTGCGTGACGGTCGTCTTGCGGCCTTGGGTCAGCCGAATCAAGGCGGCGTCCGGGATCAGATACTCGCGCACGTCCTTCTTCTGATCCGCGTCCCAGATCGCGATCTCCCACTCGTGATAACTCACGAAGTCCGCGCTCTGGGTCCCCTCGTAGAGGGTCAGGTGACCGTCGTCGGCGAGCTTCAGCTTCACGAACCCCGCCACGATCAAGAGCAGCATTCCGATATGAACGATGATGATCCCGTACGTCCTGCGAGTCTTGCGAATCCGAATGAGTCCGCCGACGACGAGGTTGACTGCCAGAATGCCGAGGAGTAGGTAGACCCCAGGCAGCGGAATCGGGAACTTCACGAACCCGAGGTTCATTTCGTGGATGAGGAACAGCGACTCGAAGTAGCGCTTCTGGACGGCATAGAGGCTGTCTGTGGTCTGCTCGATCGTGCCGAGATAGGTCAGCAGGAACAAGAACAAGAGCACGACGACCGCGAGTCCAAAAGAGCCGAAGAACGCCGCGACCTTGCCGGCGACAGCCGCCAGCCCAGTTGGGGTCTCCTTCCTGCTCTTGGCGGGAGCCTCGTCCTTGGCGGGAGCCTCGTCCTTGGCCGGAGCCTCGTCCTTGGCCGGAGCCTCTTCGTCCTTAGCCGGAGCCTCTTCGTCCTTGGCGGGAGCCTCTTCGTCCTTAGCCGGAGCCTCTTCGTCCTTGGCGGGAGCCTCTTCGTCCTTGGCGGGAGCCTCTTCGTCCTTGGCGGGAGCCTCTTCGTCC
>JAESQQ010000702.1 GCA_016765095.1 Planctomycetota bacterium
CCGCGGCCGGGCGCCCGAGCCTCTCCCGTTGGTACGCGGCGGCGGTCAGGAACTCGGGCGGCGGGCTGGGACCGAGGACACCGCGGCGATCAGCGC
This sequence comes from Planctomycetota bacterium, assembly GCA_016765095.1. Taxonomy (GTDB): domain Bacteria; phylum Planctomycetota; class J058; order J058; family J058; genus NORP233. Next base: position 97 of record JAESQQ010000702.1, read on the forward strand.
GCTGGGCGCCGCCGTCAGCCTCGCCGCCAAGGGTGAACTGTTCGACCCCGAGGCCATGAAGCGCCAGCGGGACGTGTTCGAAGCGGAGCTGCTCTCCTCGATCCCAGGCCTCCAGATCGTGGCCCAGGGCGTGGAGCGCCTGCCCCAGACGACGGCGGTCTTGATCCCAGGCGGGGACGCGGAGGCGCTCTTGGTCGGCCTCGACCTCGCAGGCGTCGAGGCCTCGAGCGGGTCGGCTTGCGCGTCGGGAGCTGTCCTCGCACCCCGCGTCTTGGCTCGAATGGGCGTCTCGCCGGAGCTCGCGCGGGGCCGCCTGCGTTTCAGCTTTGGTCCGGAGACGACGTCTGCTGAGCTGAGCCAGGCAGTCGCTTCGCTCGCGACCCTGGTCCGCTAGACACACGAACAGCCGAGCCCACCCAAGGGCTCGGCTGCGCGCGGCCTGACCGCTCTTTGTGAGCGGTCTCGACACCGAATCAAAGCGCCTAAGCGTCGATCCGGCGTTACTCCTTGCCGAGGTTGTCGCTGAACTCCTGGACGGCGTCCTGATACGTCCCGAGCTTCTCGTCGACGACTTCGTCGCTCGGGAGCGGCGGGGCGGGCACGCGCTCAGAGCGCTTGCGCTTGTCTTCGCTCTTCTCCTTTGTGCGGCGGAGCTGCTGGCTCATTTTGTCGAGCACCAAGTCGACCGCCGCCATGGGGTCTTCGTGGGTCGCGCTGGCTATGAAGCTCTGGCCGCGGCGTGGGACCGCGATCATTTCGACTTGCTTCTCGTCGCCTTCGCTCGAGAGGATGACCTCGATCTTCTCAAGGTCGTGATTGAACTGCTCCAGCTTGCCCGCCTTCGCCTCCGCATATTCGCGGAGCGCGTCTCGGATCGTCAGCCCTCGTCCCGTCACGTGAATGTCCATTAACAATCCCTTCCAGTTGTTGGTCGGCCGCAGCCGCCAGCTCGTGTTCGTCATAGAAGACCCGCAGCAGGGTCAGCCCCTGCGGGGGGGCGGTCGGACCCGCCTGTGTCCTGATTCGCCCAGCCAAGATCCCCTCGATCGCGGCGGGGCGCAGCTTTCCGTGTCCAACGAGGACGAGCGTCCCCGCGATCGTGCGGACCATTTTGTAGAGGAAGCTGTCGCCGATCACGTCGACTTCGATTCCGACCCCGGGAGGGCCAGCGGTCGAGTGCTCTGCGATCGCGGGTGCCCGCCGGACGCGGACAGCGCGAAGCCGCCGGATCGTGCCGCGCTTGACGTCGGTCCGGGTCTCGAGCGAGGCGAAGTCGTGGCGCCCGACGAGATACTGAGCGGCTTCGTCCATGGCGTCTATGTCAAGCGGTGACGGGTAGTGCCAGGCTCGGTCGATCTCGAGCGGGCAGCGCGCGTAGCGGTTGAAGATCCGATAGCGGTAGTGCTTCCCTTTGGCCGAGAAGCGGGCGTGGAAGTCGCTCGGGACGTCCCGCGCTTGGCGAACGGCGACCTCTGGGGGGAGGATCGCGTTGACTCCGCGTCTGAGGCGACGGGGAATGATCTTGGCGGGGGTCTTAAAGCTCGCCACTTGGCCCAAGGCGTGCACGCCCCGGTCGGTTCGGCTGGCCGCCACGAGGCGCACGGGGTGGCGGGTTATGTGCTGGAGCGCCTGCTGGAGAGAGCCTGCGACGGTCCGCTGGTTCGGCTGGATTTGCCATCCAGCGAAGGCCTCGCCTTTGTATTCGACGAGTAGCTCCACGTTGCGGAACTCGAGGTTATCGGGCGGCGAATCCTCGCCACGACGGGTATCTCGCACAGAGCCAGCCTAGCAGCGCCCTGCACCCCACGCCAAGTGGTGAGTGTTTTTCGCTGTATTTATTAGGGGGGACAGGTCTCCCCCATTCCTTCGCTCGTTCCTCGCTGCGGAACTCCCCCTCCGGGATGCTTCGCACCCAGAAGAACCCTGCATGGTTGGTTGCTTCGGGTGGGTGCTCCGCACCCAGAGAGAGGGGGACTTCGTCCCCCTGCCCCCCTCTTTTGCTCCGCCCGCCCGGACCGTGTCGGCGCGCTCCTTAGCGGCGCTGGATCGTGGGGGTCGTGTTGGTCCGAATGGCGCTGAGGAAGTCGCGGATCTGGAGCTTGGGGGCGGCGAGCTGAATGCTGACGTAGTGCCCTTCTCGAATCCCGTCCTCGGGGTAGCGGATCACGACGGCTGTGCGGGTTTGGCCGTTAGTGAGGGTTCGGTTGCCGGTCACGGGGTAGCTGAGCAAAGCGAGGTCGGCGACGGGCAGGATCGGGAGGAGCTGGAACTCGGGGCTTGGACCCGGGTCGTTGCCCACGAAATCTAGGCCGATCGCTTGGACGAGCGCTCGCTGGAGCCCGGTTGGAACCTGGAGGTCCTTGAAGCCCTCGATTACGAACACGTGCGGCGGGGTTCGCCCAGGCAGCGGCTCGCGGAGGATATAGCGGTGGTAATGGGTGTTGTCCGCACGTCCGACGCCGAGGTCGAAGGCCATGATCAGGGGGTGGAACCGGTCGAGCTTCTCGCCGAAGGGGACCCCTAGGAGCTCGATCACGAGTTGGAGGTCGATCGGAACCTTGGGCCCGAAGGCGAACTCGACCCAGGAACCCCCGGCGCCGGTCAGGATCACGCCTTTCCAGTTGGGGGTGACCGCTGCCAGGATCCCGGCGAGGTAGCTCCCCAGGGATTGGCCGCCCACGACCATGGAGTCGGGGTCGAACCGGATCTTGCCGTCGGGGGAGGCTGAGGCGTCGGTCCCAGGACAGAGGGCCGGATCGAGGCGGAGGCTGAGGAGCAGCCGCCGAAACTGGATCTGCTCGAGGACCATTTGAATGAAGTTGTCCCGCATGGCCACGGGGTTGAGGAAGTTGTAGGCCAGGTAGCCGTCGGCCGCGAGGATTCCGATTCGATCTGGGCTGAAGGGCCCCGCGATACACGCGGTTCCCCAGCCGTCTTGTCCGACGTAGCTCGCGATTCCGCTCCCCGCTGGCGGGGTCGCGGTTGGGCTGCTCAGCCGGCCCCGGTCAATGGCCTCAGAGGCCTTCCCGCCCGTTCCGTGGCAGTAGAAGTAGAGCGGCCACCCCTTGGCTGGCATGACGCCCTTGGGGATCGAGATCTGGAAGGGAGCAGAGACCGTGCGCTGGGTGCGGGGGTTGCCCTGGGCGTCTTGAACTTGCCTGCCGCCGACTGAGAGATAGGGGCTGAAGCCGTCTTGGAACTCCGAGATCAAGGCCGCGCCCGTGAGCGCGGTGAACGCCGGATAGACGTCCCGAGTTTGGATCGGCGAAGCCATGGGCGGCGCAGGCAGGCTCTCTGCCCAAGTGGCTTGGCGGACAAGCTGCGCGGCCGGGTCACCGGTCGTGAAGACGGTCGCGGCCGCAATGTCTTGAGGGTGAATCCCGAGGTCTTGGAGGGCGCTGACGAGGGGTGCTACGGCGCGTGCGAGTGCTGCCCCCTGCGGAATCAAGGGCTCCTTGCCGGCGAGGAGCTCCGTCGTCACGGCGTCTTGACCTAGGTAAGCCTTCCCAGGGGCGCCCAGCTCGCGGAGGACGATCAGGCCGTAGGTCGTCATGGGGCGCAGGTTGCGCCCTGGAACCGGAATCACCTGAAGCATGTTGGCCGGTCGGATCGTGTCGGCGCGCGCCGTGACTCGAGTCAGGATCGGCTGGCGAACCGTGTAATCGGGCGAGGAGGGGTCGAGGCCGACGAGCAAGACTGGGTATCCGGCCTGGCGGCTCGCGACGGGGTCGTCAGCGGGCGAGTTGATCGGCCCGTCGAAGCGGACGTAGACGTGCCCGGTTGGGCTGAACCCTTCGCTCTCGCTCCCTGCCATGGCGAAGAGCTTGCGAATGAAAGTCTTGTTGCGGGGGTTGGGCAGCCCGGCCAGATCGGGCTTGCCCTGGGCGTCACGGCGGGCGTCGCTGGGCCAAGGCCAGGCGAAGAAGTCCCCGCTGGGGTCGATCGAGGCCTTGGGCCCCGTATCAAGCGAGGCGGGGGCTGTGGGGACCAGCGGCTTGGGAGCCTGGGTGGCTGAGGTCACGAGGGTCGGACCCGTGGCCGAGGTCGTGGCGGCGGCCGTGCTCGCCGACCCGCCCGAGGAGGAGGACTGGGTGCAGCCAACGAGCAACGCGAGGGTGCACACTGGCAGAGCCAGGCCTAGGGAGGGGCGGATCAAAATCACTCAGACTCTCTCTCGTCAGGCCCCCTACTACGAAGTCCGTGCCAATCGCGCAACACACGCACACATCGTGCTAAGACCAATCGAGAGGTCCACACCACCCATTCAACGCAGAGCGTTGTCCGACACATTGGGAGGCCAGATCTGGGTGCGTATCCAGTTTCGGGAGCCCCAAAACCGCATCCGGAATGGAGCGCTACTCTTCGGTGAGGCGGCTCTTGTCCATTCGGGTCCGGGTTTGGCCCGTTTCGGCTGCGAAGAGCGCGAGCGGAGAGAGGTTGAGCGAAGTCTCCGACGGCTGGATCTCGCGAGTGAACTCGTATTTCCCGGTCGGCTGGGCCAGGAGGGAGTAGATCGCAGTCATTCCCTCTTCATCCCCAAAGGTGGCCGTCATGATCTTGCCCTGCGCAAAGGTCACGGCCCACATGCGAGCGCCGACCCGGAGTTTGAGGGTTCCGGTGCGCTCCTCTTCCTCGACTTGGAGGAGGATCCGTTGCAGCGCTCGAAGGCTCTTGAAGCGACCGTTGAGCGCTTCGCCTCGCTCGCTGAACAAGCGCACGCCGTCGCTGGTTTGGTGGTCGCTCTCGAGGAGGGCCTTGACCCCAGCCTCCTGAGCGGTGTCTTCCTCCGCGCCGCGGAGGGAGAGCACGAGCACGAAGTCCCCGATCTCGAGTTGGTTGTCGCTGCCCGTCAGGTAGCTGCGGCAGTCGATGGGGTTTGAGTCGACTTCGATTCCGTTCGCGCTCTCGTTGTCCTCGACGTAGGGGCGGTCCTCGCCCTTGTTCCAGACGAGCGTGGCGTGAAAGCGCGAGACCGTGCCGCTTGCCAACACGATGTCATTGCTCTCGTGGCGACCGATCTTGATCGATTGGCCGGGGCGAAGCCTCTGGGCTCTGTGACCCAGGCAGCGCACAATGAAGTGTTTTTTTGCCATCTCGAATCCCTGGGCGAGAGTCTAGCGATTTCGTATGGCGAAATCTCCTGTTCGTTGCCAGACCCTCCAATTTTGGCCAGCGGCCCCTAGCGGTCGCCTCGGCTTCGATCTGGATCCACGTCCCCTCGGAGCGATTCCCAGTCGATCCGAGCGCGCTTGCTCAGGTAATCGAGGACCTCAGAGGCCATCTCCTGGGTCCGAAACCACTCGAGCTCCTGCTCGAGGTCGAAGTCGAAGGGGTAGCGATCCAGAAAGGCGATGGCGTCGTCGGGCTCGCGGCTCGCGGCCTCGCTCAAGACCTCGTCGCGATCCAAGCGGCGCGCGGCGGCCGGGGCGGCTCGTAGCCTGGGGCCCGAGTCTCTGGACCGCTGGCGCAGCCCGTCCCAATCGCGAACCAAAGAGAGAGAAGAGTCGCGCAGAAGGCGCGGATGGGGACCGATGTCACGATTGCTCCGGACAACTCATGCTGTGGCAGTAAGTTATGCCCGGAGGTGGTTCCGGGGTCCAGTTCTAGCGGATCTCTACCCCGTTGATTGATGGCTCCTAGACCCTGAGATAGAATCCCGCGCCCAGGGCCGCGAGACGACTATCGCCACCGTAAGCCCGTCATCGCGAGAGCACCATCTCCAGACGTCGTCTGGAACCTCAGTCTGCGAAGGCTGAGAAGGTTAAGAGGAGGCCCACTGTGGCCCTAAACGTCACCCTCCAGGAACTGATTGAGGCTGGCGTCCACTTTGGACACCGCTGCAGTCGCTGGAACCCGAAAATGCGCCCGTACATCTACGGGAAGCGCAACCAGATCCACATCATTGACCTCAAGCAAACCGTCCGCGGTCTGCTGCGCGGGACCAACTTCCTCGAGCGCCTCGTCGCGAGCGGCGGTGAGATCCTGTTCATTGGGACCAAGCCGCAGGTCAAAGAGCTGCTCAAGTCCGAGGCCGAGCGCTGCGAAATGCACTGCGTGAGCGAGCGTTGGCTGGGCGGGACCCTGACCAACCACGCCACGATCCGGAGTCGCCTCGCGCGCCTCGAAGAGCTCGAGGACATTTGGCGGAGCGGGAAGATCAACAAGTTCTCCAAGAAGGAGATCTCGAACATGAACCGGGAGAAGAAGAAGCTTCTCCGGAACCTCGACGGCATTCGTCGCATGACCAAGCTGCCCCAGGCGATGGTGATCATTGATCCCCGCCGTGAGGAGAGCGCGCTCCAAGAAGCCGCCAAGATGGGCATTCCGACGGTCTGCGTGATCGACACCGACGCCAACCCGACCGGTGTTGATATCGCGATTCCCGCGAACGACGACGCCTACCGCAGCGTGCAGGTGATCCTCAAGGAGCTCGTTGACGCGGTCGCTCGCGGTCGCCGCAAGCACAACGTCAACCAGGGAATCAGCAAGGCGGGTGCTCCGGCTCCCGCGGCGGCTCCTGCCGCTGACGCTGCTCCGGCCGCTGACGCTGCTCCGGCCGCTGACGCTGCTCCGGCCTCTGACGCGGCTCCTGCTGCTGTCGCTGACGCGGCTCCGGCTGCTGCTGCTGCTCCTGCTCCTGTCGCTGACGCGGCTCCGGCTCCTGCTGCTGACGCGGCTCCTGCTGCTCCAGCCGGAGCAGAGGCTCCGGCCACGACGGCAAGCGAGACCCCGGCCTAACTCCCGCCTAGGGAGAGAAGACAGCTTCCCCTGAGGGGCGACGTCTTCTCCTCTTGGCAGGGTTCTCCTGGCCTGGGCTTCGGCCTAGGCGCTTGTTCCTATAAGAGGCATAGGTCCCGACCCGGACCCCAGCCGATTCACTCTCCCGAGCGGGCCCTGCCCGCTCCCTACCTCCGAATAAGAGGACCCCCCATGGCTAAGATCTCCGCAGCCCTGGTGAAGCAACTGCGCGAAAAGACTGGCGCGGGAATGGGCGACTGCAAGAAGGCGCTCGTCGAGACCGACGGCGACGTCGAGGCGGCCGTGGACGTCTTGCGCTCGAAGGGCGTCAAGGCGAGCCAGTTGACTCGTGAGACCGCAGAGGGCGCGATTCGTCTCGACGTGGCTGCCGACGGCAAGTCCGTGGCGGTGGTCGAGCTTCGCTGCGAGACCGACTTCGCCGCTCGCAACGAGAACTTCCTCAAGCTCCTCGAAATGATCGCGGGGGCCGTGCACGAGTCGGCTCCCGAGAGCCTCGACGCCGCGAAGGAGATCCCAGCGATCAAGGACGGGATCCAAGAAGCTGCGGCGGTCAAGATCCGCGAGAACATTCAGCTCTACTCGGCTGAGCGGCGCGAACTCGAGGGCTCGGGCAAGATCGGCTCCTACGTGCACCACAACGGCAAGGTCGGCGTGGCCGTGGCCCTCAACGCGAGCAGCGAGGTCATGGGCCAAGAAGGCTTCGACCAGCTTCTCAAGGACCTCTGCATGCACGCCACCGCGCACCACCCGGCCCCGGCCGGGATCGATCGCGATTCGATCAGCCCTGAGCTGGTTGAGCGCGAGCGGGCCGTGGCTCTCAAGACGATCGACGAGGATCCGAAAATGTCCGCCAAGCCGGACGAGATCAAGAAGAAGATGGTCGACGGCAAGCTGAGGAAGTTCTTCGAGGAGCGCGCGCTCCTCGACCAGAAGTTCGTCAAGGACCCAAGCTTGAGCATAGCCAAGCTGGTCGACGCCAAGGCCAAGGAGCTGGGTGGCGAGATCAAAATCGCCTGGTTCGTTCGCCAACAGGTTGGCTCTTAACGACCCTGAGGGCCGGCCGGAAGGCCGGCCTTTTTTGTGTACCAGGCTTCTCGGTCCGTGAAGCAGTCTGGACGAACGGCCACTTGGCCGTCACGCTAACGCTATGAGGAGAGACCCCGTGCCCGCCAGCAGCCCTTCGCAATCCGCTCGCATATCCCTGGCTCAGCGGAGCCTCGACCGCGTCTTGCTCAAGCTCTCGGGCGAGAGCTTTGGTGCCCAGAGCGAGTCGGGCGGTCCGGCGCGCGGCGTCGACATGAAGGAGATCGCAAAGGTCGCCAAGAGCTGCGCCCAAATCCGCCTCCTCGGCAAGGAGCTAGCGGTCGTCGTCGGCGGCGGCAATCTGATCCGGGGCGCGACCCTCGCGGAGCACGGGATCGGTCGTTCGACCGGCGACTACATGGGCATGCTCGCGACCCTGATCAACGCGCTCGCGCTTCAAGACGCCCTCGAGCAGCTCAAGATCCCGACACGCGTCCTCTCGGCCGTCTCGACGCACCAGTGCGCTGAGCCCTACATTCGCCGGCGTGCGGTCCGTCACCTCGAGAAGAAGCGGGTCGTGATCTTGGCGGGCGGGACGGGCAACCCCTACTGCACGACCGACACCTGCGCGACGCTCCGGGCCCTTGAGCTCGACTGCGACTTGGTCCTCAAGGCCACGAAAGTCGACGGGGTCTACTCCGAGGACCCGTTTAAGAACCCCGCCGCCGAGCGCTACACCCACTTGACCTATCGCGAGGTCCAGTCCCGCAACCTAGGCGTCATGGACGGAACCGCGATCGCAATGGCCATGGAGCACGGCCTTCCGCTCTTGGTGTTCAACTTCAAGAAGAGCGACAACTTCGAGCGGGCGGTCCAGGGCGAAGAAGTCGGGACCCTGATCAGCAACGAGCGCCCGCTCTAAACTGCTTTGCCTCGAGAGCGGAGCGAGCTAGATCGCGGGCGCCTGGGTGGGGGCAAAGCAGTTTCTAAGGAAGATTTGACTAGCTCCGCCTCCCGCGGGTGAACGAAGACCCGAACGCTGACGTCTTGGCTCGACGCGGAGCGCACTAGGCGCCGGTGCCTCGGACATACAGATTCGAGCCGCTTCCCGCCGCCTCCAGGCCGGAGACGGGTTAAAACGGGGCCCCTTGGTTGACGGACGGAGCGGGCATGAGTGCAGGTGGTGACAACTCCCTAAAGGCGGTCGTGGTCGCCGTCGGCGTCAACGGCTTCATAACGGTCCTGAAGTTCATTGGCTGGGTCATGACCGGGAGCCCGTCGCTCTTGGCGGAGTCGATTCACAGCCTGGCTGACGTCGGGAATCAGTTCCTGCTCTGGATCGGGATCCGCGAGAGCGCGAAGGACGCGACTCCCGAGCACCCCTACGGGTGGGGCTCAGCGCGATACCTCTGGAACCTCAAGAGCGCTATGGGGATCTTCTTCCTCGGCAGCGGCGTGACTCTCTACCATGGGCTCTCCCATGGCTGGCACGCTCTCAAAGGCGACCTCCCCCCGACGCCGCCCGTGGAGGAGGGCTCGATCGACCCCACGATCGTCGGCATATCGATCCTCGTCGTGGCCGTGATCCTGGAGGGCTACTCGTGGTGGGTGGCCTACAAGGAGGTCAACGCGGGCCGCGGCGAGACGAGCTGGAGTGACTTCATATCCAAGGGCGACGACCCGACGGGGGTCGGCGTGCTCCTTGAGGACACCGCAGCCGTGGGCGGCGTGTTCCTCGCGCTGGGCGGCCTCGGTCTGAGCAGGCTGACCGGGAGTCCGATTCCAGACATTGTGGCCACGATCCTGATCGGGATCCTGCTCGCCTGGGTCGCGATCTTCCTCGCCAAGGCCAACGGGCGGCTCCTGATCGGGGCCGCCGTCGACTCGATTCAGCTCGAGCTGATTCGAAAGACGCTCGAGGACGACCCGATCGTGGAGCGGGTCGTGGACCTCAAGACCCTCGTCATGGGCTCGGGGCAAATGCGGGTCAAGTGCGAGATCGATCTCTACGAGAAGCTGGTCGCGGCCAAGATTACAGACGCCCTCAAGGAAGACGCGCGTCGACTCGAGAAGGGCGAGCAGCCCATGAAGGTCTTGGTCGACGTGGTTGGGCGGAGTGTGCGCGCGGCTGCAAATGAGATCCAACGCCTCGACGCCAAGGTCAAGGCGGTGGCCCCGAACGCGGTTCACATTGACCTCGAGTTGATCTGACGTGTCTCACGCGGACGTCTTGTTCGTTGAGGGTCCGGTCTTTGACGGAGAGCGCTGGGTCGAGGGCCCGCTCGCGGTTTGCGGGGAGCGGGTCGCGGCGCTGGGGCGCGCGGCAGCGGACCTCCGCGGACCCAACACCCGAGTCGTCTCGCTCGCAGGACGCTGCCTGTTGCCAGGCTTTCACGACGCGCACACCCACTTCCTGGGCGGGGCGCTGGCCGCAGAGCGGATCGACCCGAGCGGGGCCACGACCAGCGAGGAGTTGGCGACGCTCGTAGCCGAGTGGATCGGGGCGCGACCGGAGGAGCGCGCGGCCGGCACGCTCTGGGTCACGGGGCGCGGCTGGGACGCCGATCG
>JAESQQ010000703.1 GCA_016765095.1 Planctomycetota bacterium
AGGCCTGCCCGCGATCCTGCGGCGAGCCTTGGGCCCAGGGCGCTTGGCCGGGCGCCGCAGCGGGCTGGCGAGGCGTCCCCGACCAGGAGGCCTCCTGTGGCGGCTGTGGCCCTCCTTGGGTGGCCCAGGAGGCTTCTTGCTGGGCCGCCTGCTGGCGAGTCCGCTGGCGGGCCCAGGTGGCCTGCTGTTCCGCCTGTTGCTGCTGTGCTCCGCTCGCGTGCTGTTGCGCTTGCTGCTGAGCCCAACTGGCTCGGGGATCCGAGCCGGGTTGGGTGTCCGGCGGCGGCGGGGAGCCCTGCTCGGGCGAGGGCGGCTGCTCGTTCACGGGGCGCGAGCGAAGCTGGCCCAGCGAGCGAAGATCTGACCTCCGTGCGGGAACATCAGGAGGTCGTTGTGGCCAATGTTGGGGATCGTGACGAGCTCGGCGCGGTCCCCGAGCGCGGCGACGAGGTCTTGGCCGAGCTCATAGGGCACGACGCGGTCGCGATCTCCGTGGAACACCAACAGCGGGACGTCGCTGCGGCTGGTCAGCGCGGCTCGGGAGTCGAGCCGATCGCGGACGGCCAGCCAGGCGAGCGGACGGGGTGCCATGCGGGCTGCGACGTCGGTGATCGAGGTGTAAGGGGAGAGGAGCACGACTCGACTCCCAAAGCCGCGCCCAGCCAGTCCGGCCGCGACTCCGCTGCCGAGGCTGCGGCCGCAGAGCACGATCTTCTCGGGTGGAGTTCCCAACTCGCGGGTGATCACACCTAGGGCGGCTTCGCCGTCGAGGAGGAGCCCAGCTTCGGTCGGGCTGCCGGGCAGTCCTCCAAAGCCGCGGAACTCCGCCACGAACACGTGGCAGCCGTGGCGTTGGAGCTCGAGTCCGAGCTCGAGGTTGCGGCCGGCGCTCTCGGCGTTGCCGTGGAAGTAGACCAAGGAGGGCGCTTTGGGGTCCTGAGCTCGGAACAGGAGCCCGGCTAAGGGTTGCCCGTCGCTAGCGGTGTAATCGACCCGGCTGACGTCCCTAGGGAGGTGCTTGGGGAGTGGAGCGGTGTCGCCAGGGAAGAGCATGCCTCGCACGATTTGGCCGCTGAGGGCCAGTCCGAGGAACCCCACGGCGAAGCTCAGCGAGAGGGCGGCCTGAGCGAATCTGCGCGCCTGGAGCGAACGAATCCCCTCGCCCGCCAGAAGGAGGGGGACGACCACGAAGGCCGCGGTCAAGACGAGTCCCGGAATCAGGGGGAAGCCCCGCCAGATCGAGTAAATCAGCCACCCTCCAAGCCAGAGGAGGGCCCAGCCCGCGTAGAGGGCGATCACCCGTGGCCCGGGAGCGGTGCTCGGGTCGAACTTGGGGCGCCCTCGTTTCGCTGGCGCAGCCGCCTCCCCTGAGGGCTCGGCTGGGCCCGGTTCACTGGGAGCTGGCTGCTTGAGCCCTTCCGGGGGGGAGTCGGATTCCTTCGGGCCGTCATCCACCAAGCCGCCTACCCGGAAACTCCGGCCTCGCGGAGGTAGGGAACGACCGTCCGTGCGAGGCCTGGGAGCGCGGAGCCGACGTGTCGGCGGGCGGTCCCGCGCAGGCCGCGATAGGCCTTCTTGATCGCCGACGCCCCGACGACTTGTGCCCCTTCCACCCGGCGGTCCGCGACGCCTAGGAGCGCTTCGGAGGCGGGGCCTTCTTGCCGCTTGAGGCTGTCTTCCAAGCTGCCCTTGGCGTCTCCCTTGGCCAGCCACTCGGCGTAGAAGGGCTGGAGGGCGTCGCAGAACTCAGGGAGCATGTGGTTGACGATCGCGCGCACGAAGCCTGGTTTGAAATTCGTAACGAGCTTGTAGGCGGCTTTGAGGGGGATCGAGCGCAGCCCCCGCTTGCTCGCCATTTCCGCGTTCACGAGCAGAACGGTGTCTGCGACGACGCGCGAGCGACGACCGTCATCGAGGAGGACGTCTCTTAGCTGCTCCACAAGGGCCTCTTGGGGGTAGAGGGCGACTTAGACCTAAGCCTAACCGAAGGCTTGGAATGCGCCTGCTTGGGGGGCGGACGTTGGCAAGGACCAACGCCGCCCTCTGACCCTCGCATCGCCCACATCACCCGGCTATCTTGAACTCGTCTGGTGGTTTCCGTGGATCCCGTGGAGGTGATGCACCATGGCAGTGCATTGGCAGAGCCTCGCGTCCCTTTCAAAGGCGAACGCGGCCCTTCCAAAGGAAGTCTTTGCGGAGCGACATCCAAGCCCCTTTCTGCTCGAACTCGAGTCAGAGCAAGGCGACTTGGAGGCAGGCGCGACGCGGGCCTTTGACGTGTCCGCGGTCAAGGACGGAGAGATTTCGCCAACTCTTCAGAAGAGCAAGATCATTTACCTCGACGGCCAAGGGTTCGTGATTGGGCGCGAGGCGACCTGCGATATCCAGATCAATCACGACACGATCTCCGAGGCCCACTGCCGCTTCGATTGCTTCGGGAGCATTTGGGCGATCAAGGACGAGGGCAGCAAGAACGGGACCTTCGTCAACGGTCGCCAGCTCAAGTCCAACGAGCAGAGCCCCCTCAAGTTCGGGACCAAGATCCGGCTGGGTTCGAGTCAGTTCTTGTTCCTGAGTACCGAGGGCGCCTTCGACTTGATTCAGGACCTCTCCCGGGAGCCCCGAATCCGTCCGCGCTCGCTCGGCAAGTATCGCTCGGAGTTCAAGGAACTCGTCACAACCGAGGCCGTCGAAGCCAAGTTCCGTGGGCCGTTCCTCGTGATTCAGGCGCCCGGCGGTCGCGACCCCGCCGCGTCGGCGAAGGGTGTCGACAGCAACACGATTACGCTCACGGAGGAGGACCTCAAGAAGAGCGTCAACAAGAACGTGACCGACGCGATCTTCGACCTCAGCAACCACAACTTGGTTCGAATCGGCCGCGCGACCGTGACCCAGATCCACCTCCCGCTCGGCGCGATCAGCAACCTGCACGCCGCCTTGATCCGCGGCGAGGACGAGACCTGGAAGATCCAGGATCTCGGAGCCAAGAACGGAACCCACCTTTGGGGCGAGCGCCTGCCTCCCCAAGGCTGCCGACAGATCGATTCGGGGACCGAGGTCACGTTTGGCAACATCAAGGCGATCTTCTTCTTCGCCGAGGATCTCTTGACCTACGCCCTCCACCGGGACTCCCTGGTTTAGGGACTCCCAGTTCTCGACAAGCCGTGTCGAGGGGCCTGTGACAGGCGTCGGGCGGGGATAGAGCTCCTGACGTTGACAAGCCTAATCCCAGAGGCCGTCTGTCTCTCCCGGACAGGCGGGCGGGGGTAAACCCAATGCTGTTCGGCATGTGGCGTGCGTCGCCTGGCTACACGTGTAGCCTCCGCTCCTGGTCTGGCCTGGCTACACGTGTAGCCTCCGCTCCTGGCCTGGCCTGGCTACACGTGTAGCCT
>JAESQQ010000704.1 GCA_016765095.1 Planctomycetota bacterium
TAGTCGTGGTTGTTCAAGACGGCCTGAAGACCTTCCGCCAGCCAGGCTACGCCGTGGCCGCATAGTCGCGACTGGACACTTTTCCTCTGCGTCAGTTCCAGGGCGGCACCCATCTGGGCAGGTCCCAGAGTTTGCTGGCCACCGTCTGTGCACTGCGAGTCGTGCGCGTGTGCGGACGCCAAACTTCGGACGTCGTGCCCTCCGGGGTCGCGTCTGACGAGGAGATCCTGGAGAAGGTGTCTACGCAGCCGATGTCGGTGACTGCCACGGCGATGAACACGTCGCGAAACGGTTGCGCTCTCTGCTGGATGTCCTCCGCGCGGGGGAGCATTAAGCGTCTCGGATCGAGTCGAAGTGTATCGGCAACCTCCCAACGGCTTATCTGAGAATACGCGTCCAGGACTTGTGCTCTCTTGCCGGCCTCCGTGGCGGGGCGGGCGAGTTCCACCCTGGCGGCGCTCTTGTGGGCCCTGGCGAGGTCACTCAGAAAGTCGCCCGTGTTCGTGGAGGCCCTGAGGACCGTTCCGTCAGGGAGGGCGAGGAGCACGTTCACGACCCGACCGTCACTCATCTCGAGGGCAGCTTGGGTCGGGGGAGGCGTGCGGTCCGAACTCTCGCGAACCCCGCTCACTCCACGCCCCACAGCAACCCGCGGAGGCCCGAAGCGCGGTGCACCTGGCGCTCGATCGCTTCCGCGAGCACGGTCGCGTCACCGAGCACCCAGACCTTCTTCTTGGCCCGAGTGATCCCGGTGTAGACCAGCTCTCGGGTCAAGATCAGCGAGCTCCGCTCGGGGAGGCTCACGATCACCTCGGCGAACTCAGAGCCTTGGCTCTTGTGGATCGTCATTCCAAACACGGTTTGGTGATCAGGGAGCTGAGCGGGCGAGAACTCGCGCGTGCTCTGGCCGTCGGGCGCGAGGAAGTGCACGCGAAGCCGAGACGCGTCGCCGGGGTCCGCGAGCGTAATTCCCACGTCTCCGTTGTAGAGCCCGACCTGGTAGTCGTTGGTTCGGACCATGACGGGGCGGCCGTGGTACCACTCGCCCTTGGCGGGCACGAGCCCGGCCTTGGCGAGCTCTTGGCGAGCCAACCGGTTGACTGCTTCCACGCCCCGGCGACCGGAGCGGTGAGCACAGAGCACCCCAAACGCCCCAAACGCGCTCAGCGCCTCAAGGGGATCGCTCGCCTGAACCAGCGACTTGAACCCCTCGCGAAGTCGCTTGCCGAGCAGGACGTCGAGGCGATCGCGGGCCTCGGCTGGGATCCAGCCGACACCGTCCTGGCCCGCGTCGAGGAGGGCCTTGGCCCCCTCGGCGTCGGCGCCATTGATCGCGTGGGCGAGTCCGCCGATTCCCCCCTCAGAGTCGAAGCGATAGCTGTGGCTCAGCTCGAAGATCGCGTCGCGGAGCGGAGGCGGAGGAGAGGACGCCTCGGGGAGCACCTGACCCGAGACGGCCTTGACTGCCTTGACCGTCGCTGCCGAGTAGCCGCCAGCGAGGGCTGTGGGTTCGCAGAGATCGCCTAGCACGCTGCCCGCCTCGACCGAGGCCAACTGGTGGCGGTCGCCCAACAGGATCACCCGTGCGCCCTGGGGAATAGCGGCGAAGAGCTTTGCCATCAGAGGCAAGTCGACCATGGACGACTCGTCGCAGACCAGGACGTCGACGGGGAGCTTGTTGTCAGCCCCGTAGCGGAACTGGGTCGGCGTCCGAGGCATGAAGCCCAGGCGGCGGTGAATCGTGCTCGCGTCCTCGGGAACCGCCGCGCGAATCTCCTCGCTGACGTCGAGCCCTGCCTTTTGGACCTTGATCGACTCGGCGAGGCGCGCAGCGGCTTTCCCCGTCGGGGCCACGAGCGCAATTCGGAGGGGGAACCGATCCTGTCCTTGGGCCTGCTCTTGTAGGAGCGCCAGGATCTTGACCACGGTCGTCGTCTTGCCGGTGCCGGGACCGCCTGAAATGACCGTGAAGCCGCGCTGCACCGATTGCTGTGCCGCGACCTGTTGAAGGTCAAGGCTCGGCTGGTTCTTCCCCCCCGGGAACAAGCGCGCTAGCCCCTTGCCCAAGCGAGTCACGTTTACAGGGCCCACGTCCGCCTTCGTGCGGCGCACGATCTCGTCCTGGAGCCGAGCCTGATAGCGCCAATAGCGCGCCAGGTAGACCCGACCGTCGCAGAGGACGAGTGGCAGCGTCTCGCCTTTTGAGCCCGCCCCGACGATCTCGCTGGCGAGCAGAGCCTCGCGCCACTCATTGGGCTCAGGCCATTCGACGTGCTTGCTCCCCTCGTGCTCTTCTCCGGCCGAGGAGAGCACGGGGCGGCCGATAGCGAAGCACACGTGCCCCCAGGCCGGTGCGCGACTCGCCAAAGCCAGGGCGAGGAGGACGCGAGGGTCCTTCTCGCCGCCGAGTTGGGCCAGGCGACGCGCCATGTGCACGTCGAAGGTCGAGAGGACCTTCTGCTCGAGAAGGTCTTCGAGGGTGGGGCAGATCGTGACGTTCACTCGGCACCTTCCAGCAGCGCGTCGAGCGCGTTGATCAAGTCCTCGCTCGGTTTGTCGTAGAAGACCCCAGCAGTTGCCGCCGTCGCGTGGGACATGCCGCGCAGGAACAGGTAGTAAGCGCCGCCAAAGTGCTCCTGATACGAGTAGCCCTTTAGGCGCCAGCGGAGGTAGCGGTGGAGGGCGACAGAGTAGAGGTGGTATTGGAGGAAGTAGTGGTGCTCCGCCATGACTTCCCGCATGTGCTCGGGCGCGTATGCGCCGAACGTCTCTCCGAGGAAGTTCGACTTGTAATCCGCCAGGTAGTAGCGCCCCTTCCACTCGAACACGAGGTCAATGAAACCGCGCAGGAATCCCTGTAGCGGTCGAAATGCCAACTGCCCGAGGCTCGTGGCGTAACCCGCCGAGACGGCAGGGGAGGCGTGCTTGGTGAACACAGCGGCCAGCGCGGTGGGGGTCATGTGCTTGCCGGCCCGGGATAGTCCCCCCGCGACAGGGAACACGAACTCCAGCTCGTCGAGGCGCTGCGCTCGGGGCAGGGCGTCCAGTCGCAGGGTCGCGTCGGCTTCGCTCAGCGGAGTCGAGAGCGCGCCGACCAAGGCGCCGTGGAGCGTCTTGGACCAACGCTTCGCGTTGAACCCGAAGGTCTCGAGCTGCTTGGCGACCAGCTCTGGTCCCTCCCCCTTGGGCTCTTTGAGCGTCTCGAAGTCGGCTAGCTCGAGGATCTTGTGGAGGCAGTTGCCACAACGCGCCCCCTTGGGGAACGTACGGAGTGGAATCGGATCGCCGCTCTCCTTGGGGGCGGGCGACGTGTCCGCCTCGTCGCTGACGGCGTCTCGATCGACGATCTCTGGCTCGACTTGGCCCGGCGAGGCGTGGCGCTGCGAAGCGAGCGCGCTGTAGCTCGTACTGCGCCAATTCCAATCGACCGAGAGAGTCAGCTCGCGAGCCTTCAACTCGAGGGCCTCCTCTTGCGCTGGCAGATAGCTGGGGGCGGGCTCGTCGTCGATCGGCACGACGCTGACCAGGCCAGCGGGCGCTTCCGCCGCCAGGGCCTCGAGCTCAGCCAAGACCTCGGCTGGACCCATGAACGCGATCCGCTCGGCAGCCTTGGCCACGCGCTCGTGGGACCGCTCTGCGGGCGTCTGGCCAAGCAGCTCGGGCTTCCCCCCTCCCAGGAGCAGGTAACCCAAGGGCGAGGTCTCCCCCTCGTTGACGGGTGCGAAGTAGACCGTGCAGTGGTGCTTGGCGCGGGTCAACGCCACGTAGAGCAGGCGAGCGTTCTCGGCCTGGAGCTCGTGGTTCGCCAGGGCCAGGCTGCGCGCGCGTCCGGTGGGCGGAGCGAATTCGTCCTCGTCCTCGTCCTCGTCCTCGTCCTCGCTCTCGGCGTCCAGGTCTACCGCCGCCAGCGCCTCCTCGCTGTGGTCCGAACCGACGTCGAGGGTCAGTTGTTCATTGTGAGCGGGGTCATGGAAGCGAATGTAGGTCGCGTCCCAATTCCGGACGAGCCCCCCGTCCCAGAGGTAAGGGCAGAGGACCACCGGATACTCGAGGCCCTTGCTCTTGTGAATCGTGATCAGGACCAGCGCCTTGTCGTCGCTCTCGAGGCGGAGCTGGACCGAGTCGGCCTTCTCTCGCTCGTCGTCGACGAGCTGCCGCTCAAGCCAAAGAGTGAGCCCCTGGGCACCCAGCTGCTCCTCGCTGGCGGCGTGGTGCAGGAGCTCGGTGAGGTGGAGCAAGTTGGTCATGGACCGCTCGCCGCCGACTCGACTCAAGACGCGATCCTGGACCGAGTAGTCGTCGAGAAGCTGGCGGAACATTTGCACGACCCCGCGCTCTTCCCAGAGGGTGCGCAACGCACGGAACGACTCGACTCGATCGTCCCAGCGCACTTCGCCGGGGACCGAGCCTCCGAGGGGGTCCTCGACCAGCCGCGAGAGCTCGGCGGCGTGAACCCCAAGCAGATCCGTCGCGAGAGCCGTTCGCACTGCGCTCACGCGGCTCGGTTCGAGCACAGCTTGGAGCACGAGCCGCAGCTCGCTGGCCTCGCTCGACTCGAACACGCTCGAGGACCCGTGCAGGACGCTCGGAATCCGTCGCCTGCGGAGCTCACGCTGGAGGTCGAGGGCCTGCTTGTTGGTCCGGACCAGGATCGCAATGTCTCCGGGCTGGAGATCCTTCCCGTCGATTTCGAGACCCTGATTCAGCAGTCGGGAGACGTCGTCGGGGACGACCGTCGCGAGGAGGTCCCTCAGCTCCTCCTTGCCGTAGCGCGCAGGTCCCTTCTTGGGCGCCTTGGCTGGCTGCGTGGCGACTCGAATCCGAAAGGGCGCCAGGGCTTCGGACGTTGGCTGGAGTCGATCCGGGTAGTGACTGCCGACCTGGACGAATTTGATCCGCTCGTCAGCGAAGGGATCAGCGTGTCGCTCCTCGGAGTAGACATGTCCCAGAGCTCGGATCAGGCTCTCGTCTGAGCGCCAGTTGGTCCCGAGGGTGACGCGATCGTCGCCCTCGATCTCCGCCGCAGCGCGCAGGTAGGCGTAGACGTCCGCTGCTCGGAAGGCGTAGATCGCCTGCTTCGGGTCACCGATCAGGTAGAGATAGGACTCGGAGTCCTTGAACACGGTCGAGAAAATGCCGAACTGGACCGGGGAGGTGTCTTGGAATTCGTCGATCAGGGCCGCCTTGAAGCGATCGCGGATCGCCTCGGCCAGGCGCGGTCCAGTCTCCTCGTTGCGGAGAGCCAGACTGAGGAGCACAAGCAAGTCGTCGAAAGACTGTTGACCAAGGGCCTGCTTGCGATCGTCGAGCTGCTGGCGTGCGTAGTCGATCAACTCGACGTTCAGCTTGACGGCTTGGACTTCCAGGGAGCGCTGGTGCTGATTCAGCAGCGCCCGCACCTCGTCTAGGAGGTCGAACAACTCGTGCTCGGGGAGGGGGAGCTTCTTCTTGGTCTTGTTCTTGTGCCCCACCAACGCAGTCGCGGAGATCTCCATGGCTGGTGAGTAGAGCAGCCCAAAGGAGGGCTCCTGAGGCGGGGCCTCGCACCATTCGTCCAAGCCCGTGAAGCAGGCCTCGACCAAGCTGGTCAGCGACTTGTTGAACACGCCCTTGCTGACTGCGTCCTCGATCAAGCCCCGGACCTCGTCGTCGCTCGACGCGAAGCAGGTCGCGACTGCAGCCGTCGCGGCTTGGAACGCGGTCGAGTCGACGGGTTCGACGGTGCCGACTGGGTCGGGCAAGACAGGAACCTCGAGGTTGCTGGCCGCCCGCTGCGAGAGCTTCTGGAGGGCCTCGGGAGTGATCTGGAGGTGAGACTTCCCCTTCTTCGATCCGATCAGGTAGCGGTAGAGGTCCTCGGCGAGACCGCTCATTCGAAGGGTCCAGAAGTCTGCCGCAACCTCGTCGATCAGCTCTCGCATGCTCGTCATGAGCTCCGCGTCGAAGCGGATCCCGCTCTCGAACGCGTTCTCCTGGAGCATGCGCATGCAGAACCCGTGAATGGTCGCGATCGTGGCCTGGTCGAACTCGGCCAAGCCCGCTTGAATGCGCTCGACGTCACCGTCCGCTTCGCCTGCTGCCTGGCGCTCCTCGACGAACCCCTTCAGCCAAGGGTCCTTCGCGGGCCAGGAGCCTTGGTAGGCGAGCAGTGCGGCCCGCAGGCGAGCGCGTACGCGGTCGCGAAGCTCGGCAGTCGCCGCCTCCGTAAAAGTCACCACGAGGATCTGGGTTATCGAGAGTCCGACCTCGATCAGAAGTTTGAGGACGAGGGTCGTGATCGTGTAGGTCTTGCCGGTGCCGGCAGAGGCCTCGATCAGCGTGACGCCAGTCTCGAGGCTTGCGTCGGGGGCGAAGTTGGAGACGCCGCTCATGCCATGCCCTCCACCAGCTCGTCGAGTAAGGGCTCAAAGACCCTCAGCGCCAACTCGTGGAAGGTGAAGCCCTCGCCGATCTCCAGGCCGGGGAGCTCGTAGTCCCGAGCGAAGGGTGGGGCCTCACCAAAGACCCGGGCCACAAAGGAGTCGTCACGATCGCCTGCGATCTTCTGAAACGAGTTGCCTCGCCAGGGGGCGCCTGCGGACTTTCTGCCCGCTGCGCGTGCTTCGTCTTCGGTCTTCTTCTTGATCGTCTTCTGATAGGACCTGGCGTAGGCCAGAGACGTCTCAGGAAAGAACAGGAGTGGGCGGCGCCGCCCCTCGGAGTAGAGGGCCAGGAGGTCAGCGAGCAGTTCACCTGCCCGCTCGTGGTCGATCGGCTTGAAGCCCTTCGTTGCGTAGAAGGGCGGCTTCGTCTGTCGAGTGACGACGACGCTCCGCTCGGACACGGCTGGGCCCGAGGCATGCAGAGCGAGGTGGCGAACCCAGAGCGTCAGGGTGTATTTGGCCTTGGTGCTCGCGTAGTGGTGGAGGACCTGCCCGCCCGGCCAGAGCTCTGGCACGTGGCCCACGAATCGGAATCCAGCCAGCGTGAGATCGAGCTCGACGGGCTCGCGCGGTTCGTCTCCAGCCCGCAAGTCCTCAACGACTCGGCTCAACTCGCCGACCTGCTCGGTCAGGTCCGCCAGGGTGCACGTGCCCGGCGTGCCGAGCGGCAGGCGACCCGCCTGGAGGGCCGCCGAGCCAGCTTGCTCGTTCGGGACGCCCGCCAAGGCCTGGTCGAGGAGCCCCTCGCCAACGTGGTAGCGGGCCAGCCCGCCGAGAAGGAGCGGCTCGCGATCGTTGGTCGGCTCCTCGTCGCGGGGGTAGGAGAGCCCCAGGCGGCTCCGGAGCAGGGCCGCGACTGGCAACAGGCAGAACCGCTCGAGCTCCCAGAGGGTGAGGGTCTGGGCTTCCTCGCCTGTGGGCGTAGCCAGGGTCTCGTTCCAAAACGGCTCGGGCACCTCAGGCACAGAGACCAGGGCTCGGGCGCCTTTGACGTAGCTCTTGGCGTAGCTGAACAGGCGGGGGTCGGCTCCTCCGCCGAAGTAGCGTGGACTGAAGGGTTGGAGGGGGTGGCGGACCACGAGGCGCTCGACGACTCGCGCGCGCGCCTGCTCGTCCGTCTCGCCCTCGCTAGCGGGGAGCCGGTTCGCCTGGCAGAGGTAGTCGAGCAGCTCGCTGACGACCACCGAGGGGGGGAGGGGCTTGTTGTCGCGCACGCTCTGCCCCGAGTAGAAGATTCGGACGTGCGTCCTCGCGGCCAGCAGCGCTTCGAGGAACAGATAGCGGTCGTCCTCCCGGGGGCTGCGATCTCCAAGCGCCGGACGGCGTGCCGCCAGATCGAAGCCGGCACCCGAGGTCGCGCGGGGGAAGGCCCCGTCGTCGAGCCCGAGCAGGCACACCACGCGGTGTCCAATCGAGCGGAGGGGGACCATTCCGCACACCGTGATCGCGCCAGTCAGGAACGAGGTCGCGGCGCGACTCTGATCGAAGTGGTCCTCGAGGATCGCGCGGGGGACCTCGAAGCTCACGGGGCCGTTGAATCCGACCGCTTCGGCGTCGGCCGGAAGGCAATCGATCGCCACGTGCACGCCTTCGAGCTGGGGGACGTCGTCGTCAGCCACGGCGGTCAGATCGGCCACGAGCTGGCGGAGGGCGTCGCCCCACTCGGGCAGCGAGCGACGCTGCTCCTCGCAGGCCCGGAGGTGTCGGAACAGGACCTGAGAGAACTCGACCAGGCGACCGAGGAGGGCCGCGTCGGAACCCTCGACCTCGTCGTAGGGCAGGCGCCCTGCGAACAGGTCCCGCTCGCGGCCAGGCATTGCGTAGCCGAGCAGGAGCCGATCGAGCCCCCACTCCCAGGTGTTGTTGTCGAAGGAAGGCTGTCCCTTCCGGACGCGGTCTGCCGCGTCGATCCCCCAGCGGATCTCTGCCCCGGCGACCCAATCGGCGACCTTCATGACTCCGTCGCTGTCGAACTCGAACCGGCGGCGAATCGGCTCGAGGCTAAGGAGATCGATCACGCGGCTCGAGGTCAGGCGTTGTCCGACGAGGGACAGGACGCGAAGAACGGCCTCTGCGAGCGGGTTCTCGCTCCGTCGGGCTCGGTTCGCAACGCGAACGGGCAGGCGCTGTCCGGCGCTTCCCTGCCCGTGGAACACGGCGTCGATCAGCGGCGCGAAGGTCTCGACGTCGGGCGTCAGGACGAGCACGTCGCTCGGCTCGAGGCTCTTGTCGTTAGCGAACAGGTCAAGGAGTTGATCAAGGAGGACCTCGACCTGGCGAGACTCCCCGTGGCAGGCGTGGAAGGTGAGCGAGTCGTCCTGGGGGTCGAGTTCGTGAGGCGGGACGTCCGGACTTCCGCGGAGGGTCAGCGAGTAGACGTCGCGCTGGAGGCGAGCCAGGAGGGTCTCCCCCTTCGGCTCCTCGAACGCGTCCACGCTCGCGTCCTCGTAGTTCGCCTCTCGCTCGAGGAGGACTTGGAAATCCCGGCCGAGGCTACCGAGGGAGGTCAGGAGGGGGTGGTCTTCCTCGAAGCTGATTTCGGCGGAGTCTAGGCCACCGTCTGCGCGGGGCGAGAGCGCCTGCCATTCGGCTCGGCGAGCGCGGACCTTGTTCCAGGCCTTGTCCGAGGGGCTGATTGCGAACAGGTGGATGTCGGCGCACTTCGCGAGCTGGGCGATCACGCGCACTTGGTCGCGCGGCAGGCTGGAGATTCCGAACAGGCAGAGCCGTCGCATTTCCTCGGGGAGCTCGAACCCGTCTTTCTTGACCTCTTTGAGCAAGCGCTCGGTCCACTGCGCGGGGTGGGGGACGGTCAGCCTCTGGCCGAGGGCTTGCCAGAGCAGCGGTTGCCAGAGGTCGCTTCCGGCCCCCACGTTGGAGCCCCTGTCCCAGGCGAGCAGCATTTCAGGGCGAAAGGTGAGGTATCGCGAGAAGGCACCCGCAATCCGCCGGGCAAGCTGGAAGGCCTTGATTCCCCCGAAGTCCGGTTCGCTCTCGCCGTTCCCGGAGCTCAGATAGGCACGCAGCGGCTCGAACGCGTCGCGATCGAGGAGACCCGGCAAGGCGGCGAGAATGGCCCACTGAAGCGACTCGGGGCGCCAGGGGTCGTCGTCCGGCGCGGGGGCGCCCACGACCTTGGCTAGGATTTCCTTGACCAGGGTCCCGGTGTAGACGAAGCGGATTTGCGCGCAGACCCCGAGCTCCTGTGCGAGCTGCTTGGAGAGCCAGCGGCGGACACCGTCCGCTCCGACGACGACGGTCTCTTCCCCAAAGGGACCGACCGACGGTTCTCGCAACACGTCCGCGAGAGGCGAGATCAGCTTCTCCGAGCGGTTGCTCTTCGTGACTCGTAGCACCTATTGCTCCTGACTCCTTCCAGTCAGGCAAAGTGCGCTGGGCTGGAATCGCCCCACGATAGAGCCGTGCTAACCGACGCGCCTGCCGATGGATCCCAGGGCGCACAACTCCAACCCCGGTAGGAGATCCGAGGCGCCTCTGAAGTCGCAGGCGCCTAGGACGCCTCCCCCAGCAGGTCGCGAATGACGGCCTTCGTGCCTGGAGGGAAGTCCTTCGTCAGCATCCACTGGAGATACTCTTGGTGCTCTGCGACGGGCTGCCCACGGAGCTTGCCGAATCCGAACACCACCTGCCCGCTCTCCTCGTCCCGCCGAAACTTGCCGGCGCGGTCGACCTCCCAGGGGGGACGGCTCAGCTCGAGGAGCTCGGCTCGCCCCAAGCCGTGCTTGGCGGCCAAGGCCTGAAGGACTTCCGCGGTGGCGCGCGCGTCGTGCAGGGCGTCGTGCGCCCCCTCGAGCTCTCGGCCCAGGAAGTGGCGGACGGCGCCCACCAAGGTCCTCGGCTCGATCGCGAGCCAGACCCGAAACACGTCGACTTCCTGGACGGTCGAGAGGTCGATCCCCGGCTGACCCGCCCGGCGAAGCTCCGCGTCGAGGAGCGGAGCGTCGAAGTTGCGCGAGTTGTAGCCGCCGAGCACGACGTCCTCGATCAGCCCCTGGACCTGAGCAGCGATCTCCGCGAAGCGCGGGGCGTCGGCGACGTCGGCGTCGCTGATCCCATGGATCTCGCTCGCCCCGGGAGGGATCGGTTGCTCGGGGTTGACGGTCTGGTTCAGGAGCACCTCCCCCGACTCGCTCACGAACGCGATCGAGACGATGCGGTCGGTGGCAGGCGAGGTGCCGGTGCTCTCGAGGTCGAAGAACACGAGCGGTCCCGCGTCCGCTTTCGGCTGCTCCCCCTGGTCCATGTCACCTCCTCTTGGCGCGAGGGCGATTGTCCCGCAATTCGAGCCGCGAGGGTCTGGCCCCACCCGGTCTTTGATGAGACGGCCCAACAGGACCCTTCCCTCGGGCCGATTTGGGGCGGTCCGTAAGGGTCGACTGCTCGCCTGCGTAGAGCACTGGCAGCTCGCCGTGACTCTTCTCGAGCAGACTTGGGTCGACTCCGCCACGGGCGGGGACACCGACGCGCAGTTGGAGTCAGCCCGCGCCGCGGTTGTCGCGTGGCCCCACCAGGCGCTCTCCCCCAAGCCGCGTCCGCGTCGCCGCAGCCCCTATGGAGTCTGCACCACCTTCGACACTCGGGACCCTGTCAGGATTCCGCACCCGGCGCGTCCCTTCAGTTAGGTGAGGTCCTGACCGGATTTGGACCGCAGGACTGGGCCCTGGAGCCCAAGGAGAACCTATGACCAAGACCAAGAACACGGCAATCGCGCGTTTGCGGAAGCTCCTCGCCAAGATCCGAGCGGACGAAGGGTGTGCATACGCCGAGTCGGAGAAAGCGGAGCGAGACTTCCGATCGATCGCGGAGACGCTCAAGGGCCTCGGCGTCAAGCTGCGACTCACCGACGAGGTCAAGGGCCTGAGGCGTGACGGCCCCGCGGCCGTGGTCGCCGAGGTTCAGCGCCGCCTCCTCGCGGACGAGGAACACATCGAGTCCTGGGGCGGGACTCTGATTGGACAGTGGGACATCTACGCGTCCAACGTCTCAGTCATGTACGACGCAATGGACGACCCTTGGCCGGGCGAGGTACTCGACTGGCTCGACCCCAGCGGCGGCGGGCTGGCGGGCTTCCCTGGGACCTATCGGGAGGCGGAGGCGCTCCTGGAGATCGAGGAGACCCAAAGCAGCGAAGACGTGTGATCGAATGCGAGGGGAGCCTCTTGAGGCTTCCCTTTGCCGGATCTTCCTTCAGCGATCTCTACCTCGACACCTGAGGACACCATGGGTTGGACCCGAAACATACCCGTCAGCTACTACGAGAAGATCGCGCTTCTGCTCTTGGCGGCGAAACTTGAAGGCGAGGGGTACTCAGTGCGCCTTAGCGTGCGCCAGCCGGCCTTCGATTCGGGCAATCGCGAGGACGGGATCGACTGGGCTCAGGCCGTGGCGGCAGTCCAGAGGCTAGGCCGCGCCTTTGATCGCAAGCAGGACGACGTCGCCGGGGCCTACGCCAGTGTCGCGCTAAGCAAGGAGGAGCGAAGCGAGCTGCGCTCCGGTCTTTACGACCTTCTTCGTGGCTGGGTCAAAGCCGACCGGGCATACCGCTACGACGGCATCTGGCACGACCACGGCGGGAACCTCGACCTCGTAGCCTGGAGAGGGGAAGGGACGCTCGTCGTTGAGGCCAAGGGCGTGACGCTGAAGAACCAGGACGACCCCTCGATCAACTGGGCGGCGTCGGCGCGTAAGGCAGGCGAAGACGTCGTGGGAAAGGGACGAGACGTCTCTTGGCGCACGCGCCCTCAGGCTCAGCATGGACTCCTCTTTCCCGCTCCAACTGACGCTGCTATCTCGGGCAAGTTCTTCACGAAGCTAGCTCTCGCCTGGCCCGAAGGCCGTCCGAAGGACGAGCGCACGCCAATCTTCTTGGTCGACTCGACTGGCGAGATTCAGCGGACGACGGCCACCGAGCTTTTTCGCGAATAGGTCTTGGGCGAAGGGCGAGGACGTCCGCTTGTTGGCGCTCGCCTTGCCGGCACCCAGAGAACGACATGAGTGACCTCGAGATACGGGCGCAGAAGCGAGCTGGCCCTGCCCTGCGGCAGGAGATTCGCATAGGCGAGCTGGAACTTCGGCGCGTCCAGCTCGCAGCATGGCTGGGCTACGGTCCTGCCCTTGAGGCGGCCGAGGGAGTCGGGCCAGACGTTCCGGCGACCGAGCCTGCGGGAGACTCCAGCAGGGTGAGGCAAGTGCTGCAGTGGGGTGGGCTCCCCAAGCCAATGCTCGTCGGGCTTGCGTGCGACATGGCAGAGCGCGTGGCTCACGGTCTCGAGGGAGAGATCGCAATCAAGGCAGCGAGGGACTGGCTGGCGTGCCCATGCGAA
>JAESQQ010000066.1 GCA_016765095.1 Planctomycetota bacterium
CCCGTGACCCCCGACGTGGCACAGCTCCACCCTGAGGTCGCGCTCGCGTGGGTGGTTAGCATGCGCTGGGTCGCGGTCACTGGACAGGCGCTGACGATCCTAGTGGGCGCCCTCGGCCTTCAGCTCCAGCTCCCTCTCGTCCCGCTCGGCGCGATCATCTTCGTGACCTTCGCGACAAACGTCGCGTTGCGACTTTTTATCTCGCGCGCCGGATCTCCCCTCCCGGCCGAGGCGCCTCGCGTCTCCACCCAAGCCGGACTCCTGCCCAACGATTCGAGCGCGCCGCCCAGTCCACCTCCTCCAGCCAAGACGACTTGGAGCCTGAGCCCCAAGCTCCTGCCAGCTGTCCTGACCCTCGACACGCTGCTCTTGACCGCGCTCCTTGGCCTCTCTGGCGGCCCCAAGAATCCGTTCGCGATTCTGTTCGTGATGCACGTCGCCCTGGCGGCCGTAGCCCTCAGCCGCCGCTGGGCGTGGTGGATGGTCGGCGTCTCGCTGGGCTGCTATGCGCTGATTCACCCGCTCCACGTCCCACTCCGCTTCGCCGAGGGCGACTTCAGTCCGACGCTTCAGGCGGCCGGTCGGGGCTTGGCCGTCGTCCTCGTGATCGCGGTCGTGGCCTACTTCACCTCAGGGATGGCTCAGGCGCTGCGGCGACGAGGAGAGCAACTCCGCGAAGCCCACTCGCGCGTCGCGCGCAACGAATGGCTCGCGTCCCTCGCGGCGCTCGCAGCCGGGACAGCGCACGAACTGGGAACGCCCCTGGGCACGATCGCGGTCGTCGCCAAGGAGCTGGAACGAGGTGCTGAACGCCTAGACAACCAAGGAGTCTTGGAGGACGCGCGCCTGATTCGGACTCAGATTGATCGCTGTCGGAGGATCCTGGACCGCCTGAGCGCCCTCGACCGCGAGGGACTCGGTAACTCCCCCGACCCGCTCGAACTCCCAACCCTCGTGCGCCACCTTCGCGAAGACCTCAGGGCGCGCGGCGGGAGCTTCGAGGTCGAGTTCGCCGCCGACCTCCCGGGGACCGACCTCGTTCACCCCGACGCGACCCAGGCGATCCTGCCGCTCCTCCAAAACGCCCTCGACGCCGCAGGCGAGGGGGGTCACGTCACACTCCAGATCGAGAAAGCGTCGGCCACTCGCTTGGTCTTCACGGTCTCCGACGACGGAGTCGGAATGGCGCCCGCGGTCCTCAAGCGAGCCCGCGAGCCCTTCTTCACGACGAAGGAACACGGTCAGGGCATGGGCCTGGGCCTCTATCTCGTCCGGCTCCTCAGTGAACGACACGAAGGATCGCTCGACCTCGAAGCCCGAATCACGGGCGGGACGCGAGCCGTGCTGAACTTCCCCTGCCTCGGCTCGCAAGTCGCACGAACCTCAGGCCGCCTGGCGGAGGTTGAACTTCGAGCGTCAGCCAGTGACGTACCCGCCCCCCTCCTCTCCAAGGAGGTCGTGTGACGGAGACGATCCCGGGGATCCTCGTCGTCGACGACGACGAAGCGTTCCGACTGCGCCTGGTTAGAGCCTTCCGCGATCGCGGCCACCGCGCCGAGCCGGCCGGCGACTACGAAAGCGCCCTCAGCCTCGCGCACTCCTTCAAGCCCAACCGAGCAGTCGTCGACCTCCGAATGCCCGACAAGTCCGGTCTCGAAGTCGTCCGCGATCTAGCCGAGCTCCTGCCCGGAATCGAGTGCCTCGTCCTGACCGGTTATGGATCCATAGCGACCGCGACCGAAGCGATTCGGCTCGGCGCCGTCGACTACCTGACCAAGCCAGCCGACGCAGATCAGATCCTGGGAGCCTTCGGGCGACAGGGCGCCGGACGAGAGGGCGAAGAGCTCACAGCACCTCCGATCGAGGCCCCCTCCTTAGAGCGAGTCGAGTGGGAGCACATTCAGCGAGTCCTCGCGGATACCGGCGGCAACGTCTCGCAAGCCGCCCGGGTCCTCGGCATCCACCGCCGCTCCCTCCAGCGCAAGCTCGCCCGCCGACCGCCGCACAAGTAAGGCGTCGGACTAGCGGGACTTCTTCTTCTTGCCGCCCTCGCCGCTCGCGATCCTCTTCTCGAGTTTGGCGACCATGCCCTTGAAGATCTTGATGAACGCCGCGGCCTTGGTCGGCGGGAGCTTCTTGATAATGCCTCGATAGCCGTCGCGCGCCTCCTCGAGCTTGCCCCAGGCCTCGTAGATGAGACAGCGCTTGAGGTCGACGTCTAGCGACCCCTTGCCGCCCGCCGCTCTCTCTATCGCCGCGAGCAGAGAGAGGGCCTCCTCGTGGGCCTCGAGCCTGCGAAAGGTCGCGAACAAGAGCGTTTGCTTGCCTGCGACGATCGGGTTCGAGAGGGCCTTGTTCATGAGCGCGAGCGCTTGCGGTCGCTTGCCCTGCGCGTTGAGCACGACCGCCTGGAGAAGAAAGAGGGTCGCCTTGGGGCGCATGGCGGACGCCGCCTTGAGAACCGCTGTCGCGTCGGCAAACTTCTTGTTGGCTATGTAGGCCTCTGCGAGGGCTTCGTGCGCATCCGGAAGTCGCGGGTGGATCTTGACCGCCCTGCGCGCCAAGCGGAGCCCCTCCGTCTTGTTCCCCCCGAGGCACTCTGCCTTCGAGGCCATGCAGAGCACGTTGGGTTCTGAGGGGTGCTTCTGAATCAGCTTGCGGGTGATCGCGAGGGCGGCTTGGGCGTCTTCCTTCGAGAGGGGAGTCGCCAGCATGAACGTGGCCGCCCGCCGCAAGGAGAGCACGAACATGCCCGGGTATCTTCTCTCGAGTCGCCCGAGGATCTCGAGCGAGCCTTCCCTATCTCCGAGCATGGTGAGTTGCTGCGATTGTTCGAACTCGCGCAACCCAGCCTGGTCAGGGAACCTAAACGTCGGCATCGACTTCCAAGTGAAGGGGATCTTCTCGCCACGCTTCAGGTATTTGCAGACCAAGCTCACCACCCCGTCGACGGGCTGGGCGGTCTTTCGCTTGTAGAGCAGGATCGAATAGCGGCCGGGGCGCAGGATCTCGCTGCTGTCTCTCGTGTCTCGCCGCATGACAACGAGATCGGGGCCGAAGGCTAGGGTCGACTTGAGCCGCGCGGCTGAGAGGGCCTTCTCGACGTCGTCGTTCCTCTGGGGGAAGCGGGTCCCGTCGCTGACGAACAGGTCGACGTTCATTCGCGGGTTCTGCGACATGACCTGGATCGCGACCGCCTCGACACCCGCCGGGACCTCGATCGCACACACAAAGAGGCTCGCCAACCCGCGGTCGCCTTGGCCACGGAAGGCTGGCCTGATCGTGAAGCTCTTCTTGTAGAGCACAGTCTTGCGCTTGCCGAGCTTCCTGGCGGCGAGGTCTATGGCTCGCAGGTGGGCCCCGACCTTTGCGCGGACCGCCTCCGAGCGGCTGGCGGCCTTGTTGAGGGCGTTCCTCTGGAGGTCCTTGAGCTTGGCGACTTCGTTGTTGATCGCGCAAATCTCAGCGTTGGCGACGTAAGCCCACTCTCCGTCGATGTCGATCGCCTGGGCGTTGCGCTGCGCGGTCTTCGCCTCCTCGAGCAGCTTCTTCCCCTCGGCTCGCACGAGGATCATGGCGCGGTCGACGAGGAACTCGTATCTGTGGCGATCGAGCTCGACACAGCGCGCCGATGGAATCAGCCCACGATTGGAGTGCTTGTCCTGCTCGAGCGGCTTGCCCTCGACCCTCTCCAGCCAAGCCGCCCCACCGTTGATCTCCGCCTCGATCTCTCGTGGGACATCCTTGGTGTTTGCTCGCAAGCTCAAGAAGCGCTTGTAGGCCTGTTCGTAGCCCTCGCCGAGGTAGGCCAAGAACGCGACCGCGAGGTTCGCGCTGTGCCTCTCCGAAGCTGCGCCCTTTCCTTCCTTGATCTCGGCGGCGGCCTTGACCTGAGTCAGGAGGTTCTGGGCTCGTTGCCGATTCCCGAAGATCTTGAGTTCGATCAGCGCGGCTCCGAGGTTGCCGCGAGCGCGGTGGGTGGGCGGGCTCGCTTTGGCCGCCGCGAGGAAGTCCTCGCGGGCTTCTTGCCAGCTCGCCTGACCGCGGCGGGCCTTGGCGCGGCCGTAGAGCGTCGCCGGTTGCTTGCCGTCGAGCTGTGACTCGTACCCAAGCGCCTCGCTGTAGGCGGCGGCGCTGGCCGCGAATGAGTTCCTGGCGGAGCCGGAGTATTCCTCGCGCTGCCCCTCGTTCCAGGCGTCACGCGCGCGCTCCAGCGCCTTGGTTCGCTTGGCTGTCAAGGCGGTGCGAGCCTTGCGTTTGGCCTCCGCCTCAGCCTCCTTCTTGGCCAGCGCGTCTGCTATGTCCTTGGCCTTCTTGGCCTCGGCCTCGGCCTTTTTGACCTGGATGTCCTGCTGCGCCTTGTAGTCGCTGCGGAGCTTGACCACGATCACGAGGGCCAACACGACCGCGACGACCGCCGCAGCCACGATCATGGCCTGGGACTTGTTCCGCTTCAGCCGCCTGACGATCGGCTTCCAGAACGCCGGCGCCCGCGCGAGGATCGGCTGGCCGTCCAAGAAGCGTTGCATGTCGTCGGCCATGTCGTTCGCGGACTGAAAACGACCGTCCTGCTCTTTGCTGAGCGCCTTGAGCGCAATGATCTCAAGTTCGCTCGGGACGCCAGCTCTGACCTGACGCGGGGGCTGAGGCTCCTCCTCGATGATCTTGCGCAGGAGCGCGTTCTGCGTCTTGGCGGTGAACGGGACCCGGCGGGTCACGATCTCGTAGAGGATCGCGCCCAGGGCGTAGACGTCGCTCCGAGGACCCATCTCTCGGTGCTGGCCCCGCGCCTGCTCCGGCGGCATGTAGTAGGGCGTCCCGATCGCGACCCCACTCTTGGTCAAGCCTTGATCCGCCTCAAGGTTCTTGGCGAGGCCGAAGTCCATGATGTAGGCTTTGCCGTCTTGTCCAACGAGGACATTGCTCGGCTTGAGGTCTCGGTGAATCACGCCGTTTTCGTGCGCGTTGTGCGCTGCGCGCGCGACCTCGACCAGGATCTCGACGCCGCGTCGAATCGGGAGGCTCTTGGCCCGGATCAGCTCCTGCAGCTCCTGACCTTGGACGTAGTCCATCGAGTAATAGAGGAGCCCGTCGACCTCGCCGACGTCATGGACCTTCACGATGTTGGGGTGGTCGAGACGCTTGCAGATCTCGGCCTCGACTTTGAATCGCTCCTTGAGCCGCTCCGACGCGAACTCGCCAGCCAAGAGGACCTTGATCGCGACGAATCCGGGCACCGATCCGTCGGCCACCCGCGCCTTGTAGACCACGCCCATTCCGCCGCGCCCGAGCTCGCCGACGACCTCGTAGCGCCCGATTCGCTTGCCAACGCCCAGCTCGCCCGAGTCGCCAAAGGACTCTCCGCCGCCAACCGTGCTTCCGACGAACGACCCCGTCCCGACCCCAGGCGCTGCCCCTGAGCCGGGTCCCGCGACTGGGTACCCGCCGC
>JAESQQ010000705.1 GCA_016765095.1 Planctomycetota bacterium
CGCGGGAGGCTCCAGAGAGGCCGAGCGGCAAGGTCTGGGGGCTGGGGGGCTGGGCGGGGGTAAACCCGCCCCTACCAAGGCGTGTTGTGAGCCGTCCAATAGGGTGCCTTGCGGAGGGCCCTCTCGCGACCTGTAGGGTGCGGGGTTTACCCCCGCCCGCCTGTCCGGGAGAGACAGATGGCCTCTGGGATTAGGCTTGTCAACGTCAGGAGCTGTAAACCCCGCCCCTCCTCGAGCGTGTTGCGAGCCCGGCCATTGGAGGTCAGCTCGGGCGCCTTGCGGGCACGAGATACGATCTGTAGGGTGCGGGGTTTACCCCCGCCCGGCGTCTGTCCCGGAGGGACAGGCGTGCGTTCGAGCACGAGGCACAAGCACGAGCACAAGCACGAGCACGAGCACGAGCACGAGCACGAGCACGAGCACGAGCACGAGCACGGAGGAAGGGCTCGCTGCGCTAGAGCCCGCGGCGGAGGGTGTTGACGTACTCCACGGTTCCGGCCCGGTCGTCCTTGTAGCTCTGCTCGAACACGTCGAGCAGGTCTTGGGGCTTGTCGGTGAACCAGACGACCGCTTCGGGTCCCGTCCGGATCGCGAGGATCGAGGTTCCGGGTTCGAGCTCCGAAGGAAGAGGGGCCCCGCGCGACCAGGCGAGGAGCTCTTCTTGCACGAAGCGCTTGGGGAGCAAGATGTGCTCGAGGCGATCGCCGGGGGCGATCATTGGTTGGGCAGCTTCGCAGAACGGGATCTCGCACTGGAGGAGCTCGCTGAGCTGCGGCACCCCGCGCGCCATGACCCAGGCGGTCAGGGCTCTCAGGCAGGCGTTGCGGGTCTCGAGGCTCGAAGAGCGGGCCTGGAGCGCGGCCTCGAGTTCGGGGAACTCGCCCCAGGCGTCGAGGAGCGCGCGGGGAGTCTCGCCGAGGGCGTCCACGCAGGCCCGGAAGGTGTGTGGGGCGAGGCTCAGAAGCGTGCGCACGAGGTCTCGCCGGACCAGGTTCTGCCGGGTCTCTTGGGGCGGAGTGTGGATCGTCTGGAGTGGGAACAGACGCACGTCCTCTCGCCACTCCTCGCGGATCACGTAGCCCGGAAGCGCCGCCGCGTCCCGGGCGGCTAGAGCGTCGAACTTGAGCTTGTCTGCGTGCTGAAACAAGTCCGCGCCAGGGTAGTAGCGCAGCATCGCGGTCGAGACCTCAGCTCGGATCTTGGGGTCGGTGGTCCAGCGGAGGGCTGCCTCGACCGTCAGGTTGAGCTCGCGCTCCGTCTCGTCGGGGAAGCCGAGGATGATCCCGGTGTTGGGCGAAATGTGCTGACGACGGGTCAACTCGATCGCGGCGTGGATCCTCTCGGGCTTGAGCTTCTTGCCGGTCCAGGCCTGACGATCGGCGTCGAGGCTCTCGACCCCGAAGAAGATCGAGCAGCAGCCGGCCAGGAACATCTCCTGGGCCAAGTCTTCGGTCAAGTTGTCGGTCCGAGACGTGCACGACCATTCGACGTCTAGGTTCCGCTCACGGATCTCGGCGCACAGCTCGCGGATGTACTTCTTGGAGGCGACCAAGTTGTCGTGGAGGAACTCGAAGCGGTTGCTGCCGGTCTGCTCGATCAACCACTCGACTTCGTCCACGAGGCGGGCGGGCGTCTTGACGCGGTACTTCCGCTGAAACATGTTCGTCGTCGAGCAGAAGTTGCAGTTGTAGGGGCAGCCTCGCCCGGCTTCGACCACGAGGACCGGGTGCTGGCGAACGTACTCTTGCGCGTCGATCAAGTCGTAGGCGGGGTAGGGCAAGGCGTCGAGGTCCTCGGTCACGCCCCCGCTCGGGTTGCGCACGACCTCGCCCTCGTTTCGCCAGGTCAGCCCGGGGATCGACCCGAGCGCCGCGGGCGAGGCGCCTTCTGAAATGGCCCTCAGCAGCGCCGGGAAGCTCGCGTCTCCCTCGTCTCGAACGACGTAGTCCACGGACGGAAAGCGCCGCAGGATCTCCTCGTCGACAAAAGTCGCGTGCGGCCCGCCGAGGACGATGGGCACGCCTGGGTGCTTGCGGTGGACCGCCTCGACGAACTCCATCGTGACGTCGAAGTTGTAGGACCACGTCGTGACCGCGATTAAATCGATCTGGCTCGAGCGCTTGGGCAGCGACTGCACGAACTGGTTTCGGAGCGAGCGCTTGGTGTCGATTCGACCCTGCTTGCTGCGCAGGTTGAGGTCGACCAGGTGAGGGGTGAAGCCGGCTTCGCGAATGATCGCGGCCAAGAGCAGGAGCCCCAGCGGTGGACTGACGTCGCTCGGGCCTCCGCCCACCGGCGGCTGGACGAGCCACACGTTCTCTAGAGACGCTCCAGCTCGCGGGAGGGTGGTCTTTCCCTTGGCGCGCGACTTTCGTCCCACCCTTAGCGCTGCCGCTTTTGGAGGAGCCGCCAGCGCTGGATCCGCGCCTTGATCTTGGTCCAGAGTTCTTTGGCCTTCTTGCGCTCCTTATTGATCTTGCCCTTCTTCCTGAGGGGGAGCCAGTTGGCGAGGACCACCAGGACCTTTTCGCTCCACACGAATTTGTCCTCGTCGTCGTGCTGGAAGGCGCGGTAGCAGCGCTTGTAGAGCCGGAACTTCTTGTTGGCGTCGTCTGCGGCCTTGAAGATCCAGTCGACGTCTCGCTGGCGCCGGTTCTTGTCCTTGGTGACCTCGAGGGCCCAGGTGTGGAACGCGCCCCAGTTCTCCTTTTTGTAGGCCGAGCGGAGGTTCGTCAGCTTGCGCTTGTAGTCGGCTCCTTCGATCTCAATGATCAGTTGGATCTCTTTGCGGGCGCGGACGTGGAGTGAGTTACGGGCGTTGGGTTCGCTCTTGAGGACCTGCTCGAACTCCACGATCGCCTCCTTGTGCTTCTTTTTGTTCTTCAGCTCCAGGCCGCGGTCGTAGGAGCCGACGACTCGCGACCACCGGATGTGGAGGTGGCGAACGCTCTCCTTCGCGGGCTTGTCGAGGGACTCGTGGTTGAACGCGTCAGAGAGGAGCTGGAAGGCGCGGCGGTGGTCCCCGTCGTCGTAGGCCGTCTGAGCGCGACGGACGTCTTCGTCGGCGTCGATCCACTGGAGGTAGGCCACCGCGTGCCGGTAGACGCGTGAGCGGGGGTGGACCTCCTTGAAATACTCGCGAGCCGCGTCGTAGCGTTCGGGCTGGCCGGCTTGAATCACGTCGACGCCGCGCATGTAGGCCTGCTCGTCCTTCCAGTTGCGCTCGTAGCGTCCGCTGAGCGCCCCGACTTTGCTCCGGTCGTCGTCCCCGTCCGCGTATTCCTTGGCGGTCCTGAGGAGCTTTAGCCCCCGGCCCCAGTCCGGCGTCTGGCTGGTGACTTTTTTCGCCTCCCGGATCAGGGCCCGAAAAGCCGTTCGCCTGACTCGTTTCGAGAGCGTGCGGGCCTCCTTGCTAAAGGGCGTCCCCGCCGGGACCTTGCTCGCTTCGTTTCCCGCCGCAGCGAGGAGCTCTAAGGCTGGCTCGAGCTCCCCCTCGGCGATCAGGCGCTCTGCCCGATTGATCTGGCCCCGCGCCTCTAGAGTTCCCTTCAGCGCCCTCTTGCTCAGCTTTATGTAGGCCTCTTGCTCGCTAAACCACGCCCGGAGCGGAGGGGGGATCCCCTTGAGCTTGGCGGTCCCCGCGAGCTGGCGCTCGGCCTTGTTCCAGGAGAAGCCCGCTGGGTCCCCCTCGAGGGTCCCCCAGAGGTTGCACATTCGCTCGAGGTGACGGGGGTTCTTTTGCTCGAGGGACTTGAGGGCCGCCTTGGCATTCCGGCACTTGCTACGGGCCTCGCTGAACTTGCCCGCGATCATGAGCCTGGAGACTTCTTCGGCCCACGGCGGGGCTGCCTCTCCTGTGATTGTGCCGGTGGGGGCCTTTCGTCCGGGGGCGAACAGGGACAGGAGCCCGGTCGCGACGATGAACACAATGGCGACCACCGCCATCCGCGCTCGGGCGTCGGTCTTGAGCGTTCCCTTGGGGTCCTCGAACAGGGCCTTAGCGACGGCTTTGACTTCGGCCAGGGGGTCTGGCTTCTTGACTTCGAAGCGGAGGCGGGAGGAGCCGATTTGGATCTCGTCGCCGTCCTTGAGCTCGTAAATGTCGACTTTCTCGCCGGCAACGAACAAGCCGTTGCGGGCTCCGAGGTCCTTCACGATCCAGACCCCGTCTTCGTAGACAACCTCGGCGTGATAGCGCGAGACGCCGTCGCCGGTCAGCACGATCGCGTTTTCTTCCTTGGAGCCGATCGTGATCGTCTCCTCGGTGAGCTCCCAGGTCTTGGGGGGGCCGCCCTCGGTGAGGCGGAAGATCGCACCTAGGGTCTCTGGGCCCTCGTCCTCGTCGGCGTAGGGGTCGTCGACGAGGCTGTCCTTGCCGTAGCCCTCGGTCTCGAGCGAGGGCGGCAGCTCGGGGAGGACGTCCAGCATGGAGGCGCGGGCGTCAACGCTGGCCACCGCGCGGGCCGTGACGAGGAGGCTCCCCTCCGACGCGCGGCTTCGCTTGCGGCTCGTCCGGCCGCCACGCTCCTCAACGTATTCGTAGTCCTCGCCGCTCGGGCCTCCGACTCCCGCGACGCGGAACTTGAGCTTCCCGCATTGAATGATGTCTCCTTCGTGAAGTCGGGCTTCCTCGATCAGCTCGCCGTTGACGAGGGTCCCGTTCCGGCTTCCGGCGTCGAACACCTTGAGCTTGCTGCCCCGGCGGACCAGGCGGGCGTGGCGCTTGCTGAGGCTGCCGTCGGGGAAGAAGAGCTCGCAGTAGTCCTTGCGACCGATGTAGGTCTCGCCTTCCTCTATGGGAAAGGCGACGTCCTCGCGGCCCCGGCGGTAGATCAGCCTCATGCGCTTGGCCTAGTTTTGGTCATGGGGACAGGGCTCGCGCTCTTGGAGGACGGTCCCGTAGGCTTCGTTGAGGATCATCTCGAGGCGTCGGTAGCGGACGTCGCAGGTGTGGTTGACGAGCCGAAGCACGCTGCGCAGCTGTTCGCGCCGATCGGAGTTCCCCACGCTCGCGTCAGCGACGAGGTTTCGGTAGCGACCCATCTCCTGGGACAGGCGCTCCTCCCACTCCTCCAAGGCGCGCTGCTCCGACTCCTTGCACTTCTTGCCCCACTCAGCGGTGGCCTTGGTTCGCCCACTTCGGCGGCCTTCGGCGGCCGCCAACGCTTCGGCCGCGTCGAGGGCTTCCCCAAACTTGAGGTATGCCTTGCGATAGAAGCCCTCCTTGTGGGGCAGAGTCCGGCCCTGAGCGTAGCGCTCCGCGCTCCCGAAGCTCTCCTTCATTTTCAGAGTGAGCTCGCTCGGGGACTTGATGTTGAGGAACTCTGCTTGGCGCTTGTCACGCGCCTGGGCGTGCGGGTCTTCGCCGGTGACCTCGATGATGTAGGTCACCACTCGGTTGCTCTCGGGGTAACTGAGCTTGAAGCTCGTCGTGCCCTCACCGGTCCCGCGAATCAGGAACAGCGAGCGCTTGAGGGTCGGGAGGACCCACTCGACTTTGGCGACGCCGTCGAGGAGGAGGAGGTCTTCGTCCTCGGGTGCTCCCGTCGTGTCGAGTCCGGGGATGTGAGGCGGCTTGGTGGGACGGTCCGCGGCCTGCCAGGTGACCTCCAGCAAGACCGCGCCGCCGACGTAGGTCTGCGCAGGGGGAGCGTGCTCGCTCTGGGTCGGTGGATCCTTGGTGTTGACCTTGTCGTAGAGGATGTAGGCCAGGAACAGGCCGATCAGCCCCACGACCGCCAGGAGCCGCATCAGCTTCTCGCGGTTTGGATCGACGGTCCGGACCTTGGGCCCCTCGTTGTCAATTTGGGCGAAGGGGTCGTAGTCGGGGTCGTCAGGGTCGAGCTGCTTGTTGAGCTCTGCGGTCCGCTCGGCGTCGGACTCCGGCGCGTAGCCCCCGGGGTCGCTGCCTGATCTGCTCCCGTCGCTCCCTCGCGACCCGCCATGCGAAGAGAGGTGGCTCAGCTTCTTGGCCGAGATCTCGCCCGTCGCTTCGTTGACGTCCTGGTCGTCGTCAACCTCGAACACGACTCCGCTCTTGCGCGAGCGCTTGGGGTTAGCGTCCTCCCAGGACTCCTCCTCCTCCCAGGACTCCTCCTTGGAGAGCTTGGACTTGGATGGGGAGGGCTCCTTGCGAGGAGGCTCCTCGTCGTCGCTCCACGAGTCGGCGAGCTTGCCGCGGGGGTCGTCTGCCCAACCCTCGTCGGAGTCCTCGTCGCCCTTGGGCTTTGGATCGTCCTCCCAGCTGTCGTCGTCGCCAGGCCCGCTCGCTTCTCGCCAGGAGGTCTGCTGTGGCTTGCTCTGCCTAGGGTCGGGCTTCTCGTCGCGCCAAGCGTCGTCCTTGCTCCTGGCTTTGTCCTTGCCCCTGTCTTTGTCCTTGCCCCTGTCTTTGTCCTTGCCCCTGTCTTTGTCCTTGCTCCTGCCTTTGTCCTTGCTCTTGCTCTTGCTCTTGCTCGTGCGCCGCCGCTGACGCTCCCGTTCTTTGGCTCCAAAGCCGCCTTCGGTGTCCACGTCTCGCCAGTCGACGCCGGAGCCGCTCTCGACCGTGGAGTTGAGATTGGCTGGAGCTCCTCGGGTCGAAATCGAGAACCGGAATCGGATCCCGCACATTTCGAACACGTCCCCGTCCTGAAGGGCGTGCTCGCGGATCGGCCGATCTCCGACGACGACAGGGTTTTTCTCGCTCAACCCGTCGATCACGAATCCGTCCCGGGCTCGGACAATTCGGGCGTGTTCGCGGGATATGTAGCGCTTGGGGATCACGAGATCGCAGTTGCGACCTCGCCCGATCACGAACTCGTCGTCCTCGACCACGTAGCTGCGGCCTGAGAGGTCACCTGAGAGGATGTCGAGGCGAGGACGGCTCATGCGGCGACGGCCTCGACGTCGGGGGTGTAGAGGACCTCGCCGACGCTCAGTCCGACCGCGGCCGCTCGGCCCTTCGGCAACTCGAGTGCGAGTTCAGATCCCTTGCAGAACGCCATCCCCACCCAGGGTCGCACGCCGGCGCGAATTGCCAACACTTCTATCCGTCCGCGAGGCTCGAGGCGCTTGGCGAACACGACGTCGATCGGGAAGCGCATGAAGAGCATGTGGATCGAGTCGCAGGGTTCCAGCCAGAGTCCTCCCTCGGGCGGAAGCTCTCCGCGGAACATGAGTCCGCAGAGCCTCCCCCAGAAGTGATCCGCGAGTTCGACGTCCGCGATCAGGGCTCGGTCTCCTTCCCGTGAGATCTTCATTAGAGAGTGGCCATGATGTCTATGATTTGCAGCACGATCGGCGTGAAGATAACCATGAACACGATTGGAAAGATGCAGCCGACCATGGGCAGGAGCATGAAGACCGGGGCCTGCATGGCCTTCTTCTCGGCTCGCTGGAAGCGCTGGCGCTGGAGCTCCTCGGATTGAATTCGAAGCGCGGGGCCGAGGCTCGCGCCGAGCTCGTCGGCCTGGACCAGCGCGCTGACCACGGCCGTCAGCTCCTCGAGGCCGATCCGACGCTCTAGATCGCGGAGGGCCTCGGGTCGCGTCTTGCCCATGTTGAGGTCCTGGCCCAGCATTCGGAACTCGTCGCCGAGCGGATTGGTGCCAAGATTCTCTCCGATTCGGTTCAGGGCGGCGGTGAAGTCGAGTCCCGCTTCGACCGCCAAGCAGAGCAGGTCGAGCGTGTAGGGCAGGATCTTCTGGATCAGCTTTTGTCGCGCCTTGACCCTCTTGCTGAGCAGGAAGAGCGGGAAGTAGGTGGACAGGACCATTGCGACAATGATCAGCGAGAGCCCGGGGAGGTCGCCCAGGGCTATGGCGCAGAGGCCCAGGAAGGTGCCGCCAATGACGGCGCCCCAGGCGAACATGTAGCCAATGAACTCGCCGGGCGAGATCACGAGCGAGCGACCGGCGTGCACGAGTCGATCCCCGATCGTGTTCCGAAGCCCCTGGAGGACTTTGCCTTTGTCGAGGCTGCGACCCATCATTTGAACGAAGGGGAGCACGAACCGGAAGAAGGGGGTCGGCGAGTAGACCTCATACTGGGTCTCGGACTCGGAGACGACGTCTTGCCACCAGTTCGCGGTGATCCAGGTGAACAGACCACCAGAGATCGCGAGCGTGATTCCAAAGATGACGTAGTAGTCCACGCTAGACTTCGATCGTCGTGATTTTTTGGATGAGCAAGTAGCCGCTGATCTCCATCAGGATCATCACCGCGAGGACCAGGTTGCCGCGCGGATCCGTGAAGAAGGGCATGATGAGCTTGGGGTCGATCCAGTAGATCCCAGCTCCGAGAACGACGGGGAGGGCCGCCACGATGCAGCCTTGGGCTTTGCCCTGAGCGGTGAGCGAGTCGATTCGACCCTCGATTCGGCGCCGTTCGCGGATCGTGAACGCGATTCGATCGAAGACTTCGGCCAAGTTGCCGCCGACTTCGTTGCTGATCGTGATCGAGGTCACCATCAAGTCGAGGTCTTGGCTCGGCATCCGGTCGACCATGTCCTCGAGCGCCTCCTCGATTTCGCTTCCGAGCCGAATCGTCTGGATCAGGATTCCAAACTCCTGGCAGATCGGCTTGGGCATGTCGGTCGAGATGAGCTGGAAGGCCTTGGGGAGACTGAAGCCGGTCCGGAGCGCGTTGGTGATCGTGTTCAGCGCGCCGACGAGTTGGTTGTTGAACTTCTCCCTCCGCTTCTTCTTGTGAAGGATGAGTCCGACCCGGGGGGCCAGGCCTCCCAGGACGCCTGCGATCAGCCCCATGAGCAAACTCTTGCTGGCGACGAACCCGAAGACTGCCGCGAACCCGGCCGCGAGGACAGTCAGCCAGAGGAGCTGCTTGGGCGGGATCGTGAGGAACAGATCGTCCATCGTCCGTTCGGCGCCCTCGAGGTATCGCTCCTCGTAGCTCTCCCAGCCCTCGCTCATGACGAGGAACCCGACGAACGTGAAGATGAACACGCCCAAGAAAGAGAGCAGGTAGATCAGGGGGAGGATGCTCAGCCCCTTGAGCGCCTCGGCGAGGAGTAGGACGGCGAGGCTCAACGTCGCCGCCTGCGGCCGGGGCGATCGCTACCGCCGGTGTCCGTGCGCTGGAAGATCGACATGTCGACTTCGATTCCGCGCCGGCGGAGGTTCTGGACGAACTTGGGGACGTTACCCGTCGCGACGTGGGTCCCCACGACCTTGTGCTCGGCGTCGAAGCCCGTCTGCTCGAACTTGAAGATGTCTTGCATCGTCACGACGCCGCCCTCCATGCCCGTGATTTCGGTGATCGCGGTCACCTTGCGGGCGCCGTCGTGGAGGCGGGTCTGCTGAACGATCAGGTGAATGGCCGAGGAGATCTGCTCACGGATCGCCTTGCTCGGGAGGTCCATGCCCGCGAACAGGACGAGGGTCTCCATTCGGGAGACGCAGTCGCGGGGCGAGTTGGAGTGGATCGTGGTCAGGGAGCCGTCGTGACCGGTGTTCATGGCTTGAAGCATGTCGAGGGCCTCGCCGCCCCGACACTCGCCGACGATGATCCGGTCTGGGCGCATTCGGAGGCAGTTCTTGAGCAGATCACGAATCGTGACTGCGCCTTCCCCCTCGAGGTTCGGGGCCCGGCACTCGAGCGTCACGACGTGCGGCTGATCGAGCTTTAGCTCCGAGACGTCCTCAACGGTCACGATTCGATCGCCCGGGCGAATGAAGCTGCTGACGACGTTGAGGAGGGTTGTCTTGCCTGAGCCGGTGCCGCCGCTGATGCAGATATTGAGCCGCTCGCTGACGGCGAGGTCGAGCATCTTCCCCATCTCCTCGCTGAGCGAGCCGAAGTTGACGAGGTCCGAAATGCCGAGGCGCTCCTTGGGGAACTTTCGGATCGTGAGGCTCGGGCCCGAGACGGCTAGGGGTGGGATCACAGCGTTGACGCGGGATCCGTCGAGGAGTCGCCCGTCGCAGATCGGCGTCTGCTCGTTGATCCGGCGCCCGATCGGGGCCAGGATTCGGCGGATGACGTGGATCACTTGCTCGTCGGAGCTGAACTTGGCCTCCGAGAGGATCATTCCCTGGTCGCGGGTCTCGACGAACACTGTCTCCGCGTTGTTGACCATGATCTCGGAGATGTTGTCGTCACGGAGGAGGTCTTCGAGGGGGCCGAGTCCGAGCGCCTCGTCGAGGACCTCCTTGAGGAGCTTGCGTCGATCAAAGCTGGCGAGCTTTCCGGCCTCCTCAAGGTCCTTGATGATTCGGACCAAGACCCGCTCGGTCATTTGGCGGGCCTGGTCCTCCTCGATCGTCTCGAAGTCGACTCGCTTGAGCTCCTTCGAGTCCAAGAGCTCCTTGTGGCAGAGCTGCTTGACGAGGCGGTAAGCGCTCGGCTTGGGCCCCAGCTTGGCGCCCTGGCGCTGACCCGAGCGGACGCTGCCCTTGGAGGTCTCGAGGCTGCTGGTGAGCTCCTCGCGCTTCTTGCGCTGGCGGGCCTGGCGGAACTGAAGCTCGAATCCGCCGAGCTCGAAGCGATCGCCGTCATTGAGCTCGAGGTCGCCTTGGATCGGCTTGCCCTTGACCGTCGTTCCGTGACGAGACTCGAGGTCGCGGAGAAAATAGGCC
Organism: Planctomycetota bacterium; assembly: GCA_016765095.1. Classification (GTDB taxonomy): domain Bacteria; phylum Planctomycetota; class J058; order J058; family J058; genus NORP233. Next base: position 10,575 of record JAESQQ010000705.1, read on the forward strand.
TCATTGCGCTCGAACAAGACGCAGTGCTCTCGCGAGACCGAGTCCCGGGGCAGGACGAGGTCGTTCCAATCGCTCTTGCCTATGGTGAAGCGGCGCTTGGTGAGTTCGATCTCCTTAACGCGTCCGTTCTTGACGTCCCGGACGATCAGCGAGGGCACTGGCGGGGTCCTTGTGTTCTGGAGACCTAGCGCCGCAAGTCGCGGAGCGGATCCTTGATCATCTGAGCCTCGACGACGGGGTCCGTGGACGTTTGGCTTATTGAGCCCGCCCTGAGCAGCGTGAACTGGTAGCGAATGTTGTTGTGGAGGCAGTAAATGATCTGGTTGGCTTCCTTGGTCGTGACCCGGAGCGTGATGTTGGAGTAGGCCCCGCGGGTGCCGATCGCGTCGCGGTTGATGTCCGACCCGGTCGCCACGACGGGCTTGCCGCGGAAGACCGTGAAGGTCACGCCTAACGCCTGCCCACCGCGGTCGGGGACGGCCATTGTGGCGACCATGTCTACGAAGTCACCGGGGCGGATCAGGCCGCTGACGCTCGAGACCGCCGTCACGGGAATCGTGACCAAGCGCTCGTTGTCCTCCAGGACCTTAGAGGGCGAACCGACTCGACCCGCCTTGGTGTCGAAGTAAGTCGTCGTTAGGATCTGGCCGGCCTTGACGGAGACCCTCAGCGGGCGGCCCAGGTAGGCCGAGAGCTTGCTCTCTGTGACCTCGGTCCCCTTCAAGGCGTCCGTGATCGCCTCGATCTGAAACTCCTTGCGGGTGACGTCGTCAGAGGTCAGCTTGTGCCCCTTCTTGAAGTCGTCGGTCAGGATCAGATAAGGCGCCTTGTTGCCCGTGATTTGGACTTTCTTCTCGAGCGCCGCGACGTACGAGCGAATGCCCAAGATCGAGAGCACCCCGAGGGCTATGGCCACGGCCAGCGCGAGCTTGTTCGTCAAAGGAAGCCTCCTCCTGAGGTCACGTTAGCCCCGTCTCAGGGACCCGTCGACACCCCTTGGGGGGTGTAGTTTGCACTGCAGGCCAAGGCGAGGGGCGCCTGCGGCCTGGATTGTTTGGAAAGCTCCCTAGAGCCCAGTCCCTAGAGCCCAGGGTAGAGGGTCAGACTGAGCCGGGTCCGCTCCCCTTGGGGCGCCTTCCTGAGCGAGAGCGTCCCCCTGATTCCGCTCGGGTGCACGAGCGGGACGATGAGCAAGCCCGAGGCGGCGTCGTAGGCTGCGAGCGCGGCGCGGTCGCAGCTGAAGCCTCGGGCCTCGAGGGGGACGAGGACCCGGTTGGCAGCGCCGCGGGGGCTGCCTGGGGTGCTCATGATCAGCATTCCGCTTCCGTCGTCAGCGGCGACCGAGGACTCGATCGTGAAGCCGGAGAGTTGGTTGGAGCGAAGCCCCCCGGGGAGGGGCGAGCTGCCGTCCTCGGGCGGGGTTCCCAAGGCGCCGCCGCTGGGGTCGATAATGATTCGGTAGCGAGTGCCCCCGACCGGATCGGGCTCGACGCAAACCGCGCGGGCTTCCCCATTGGGGGAGACCCACAGGACCATTCCCCCGCCGTGGGCTGCCCGGCTCAGAACGAAAGGGACGTCGGGAGTGGTCTGGCCGTCGGCGATTTCGCAGTAGTAGTCGAGGACTTCGCGGGGCAGCTTGGAGGAGGAGCAGTCTAAGACCCGCATCTTGCGCCCGTTGAGGTGCACGCTCTTGGCGTCCCCGATTTTAGATCCGCTGAGGGCTTGAACCTCGCTCAGCCCGCTCAGGGCGGGCTGCATGTACGCGAGCGCGCGGGCTCCGCTTCCACTGAGCCAAAGGCCCAGGGCAGCGAGCCCGGCGGTCAGACAAACTCCTCCAAGAAATCGAGCGGCTTGCATAGGCGGTTAGGGCCCGGTGACCTTTGCGAGTTGGTCGGTCGTGAGCGCGGTCCTGTTCGCGAACTGAACGACGTTGGTGACGTTGTCCTTGAACACAAACTCGCTGGCGCCAGTGTTCGAGACGTAAGTCCCAGCAGGTGTGGTGCCCGTGGGAGTGGCCACCGCGGGTGGAGGGGTCACCGTGCCGGGCGCGACGCCGCTGCCAATCTTGTTGTCGTCGAAGGCTTTCTTGGTGCCGACGATGGCCTCTTCCACGTAGTCCCCGTAGGTGCCGACGGCCACGATCAGGAAGATTGCAATCACTCCGAGGAGCACGATGTACTCGGTCATGCCTTGGCCGCGACGAATTCGAGTGCGAATCATGATTCCTCCTGCCCACGGTGTGTGGCGTCGTTTGTCCTTGAGCAACTTCGCGCCCGACTTAAGTCACGGAGTAGCACCGGACTAGTCTCAGCAATGACGCGCATCTGGGACGAATTGTGCATAACACGACACGTACCCGGGACCATCCTGGCAAGAGCGATCGCGGAGGTCAATGCCTGGGGGCTCCCGCGGGCGAGTTTGTCAGTCGTCTCGGCGGATCGGCTGGACGAAATCGTCTCCCTCGGGGCCCGCAAGCTCTGGAGACGTGTCGACGGGCTCCGGCTCCTCGTGCGGGTTAGCGGGTTCCGTCGGTCTGTCCACGGCGCCCTTGGACTCCGCCAACTCCCCGACGGCGTCGCTTGGCGTCCCTGCTGGCTCCTCGAGGGAGTCGGGAGACTCTGCTGGCTCCTCAAGGGAGTCGGGGGACTCTGCTGGCTCCTCGAGGGAGTCGGAGGACTCTGCTGGCTCCTCGACGGATCCGGGAGGGAGCGTCTCTGTGGGCACGATGGGAAGGGGGACCGTCTCGGCACCGGGCGCGGCCGGGACGACGAGCGGGAGCTGAGGGTCGGCGGAGTTGGCTCTCGACTCAGATGGGGGCGGGTCCTCGGGCTCGCCGCCAGGAGCGGCCGGCGGCTCGGCTGCCGACTCGGATCGCCCCTGCGGGAGCTCGCCTCCTCCGTCGAGGGGCTCTGGGGGGCCGCTCGCGAGGGACGGCGCGGCGGTCGATTCGCGTGCGGGCTCGTCGGGATCAAAGGCTCGAGCGTTGAGGAAGAACAGGAAGAGTCCGAGGCCGAAGTAGAGCGCAGCCGAGATTCGGTGGACCTCGACGCCCTCGGTGGCCTCTAACCTGAGCGCTCGGGCTCGTTGGCGGGGGGTCATTCCTTGGCGGAGTTCGGGCTCACGGACGAAGAGCAGGAGGCGGCGATCGGCGAGGTGGGGCTCAATCGTGATCGAGCGGAGGACGGTTATCGGCGAGAAGATCGTCCCCTGGAGGAGGGAACCTCCTTCGCGAGGGGGGGCGAAGGCCCAGACCACTGCGGGAACGCTGGTCAAGGTCAGCACGATCGCGAAGAGTGAGGCGCGGGCCAGGCTGGGAGCGATCCGGCGGCTGAGCCACACTCCTCCCTGGGTGACTGCGAGCAGGAAGGCCAGGCTCCAGAGGGTGCCCCAGAGGAGGACCTCAAGGGGCAGGCGGCGCGAGCCGCGCTGGAGGAGGTGGCTCAGGTCGGGGACGAGGGTCACGATCACGACTGCGGTCACGTAGCTCGCGAGCGCGACCAAGAGGATGAAGCCCGCGCCTGACCAGGGTCCTCGCCCGACGAGCCGGCGCCAGCCGATCAGGGGGCGGGCCAGAGGGTCGACGCGTCCGGTCGCGAAGTAGACCGCGCCCGAGGTGAAGGCTAGGCAGGCGACGCCGAAGAACACCTCCAGGCTGCTCGCGAGGAGGGTCGGCTTATCGGCGGGCGGCGGGTGGATCGCGAGGAAGAACGCGCCCAGGGCGAGGAAGGGAGTCCAGACCCCCAGGAACCAGATCCGAACCGGAGTCGAGCGATCGCCGGATTCGGATTGGAGCCCGTTGCCGGCCACGGTCAGCCCGAGCCAGACCCAGCCCAAGGCCCACAGGAGGGGGACCGCGACGGCCAGGCCTTGATCGATCGGGTCGGCGCGGAGGAGGGTCTCACCCCAGCCGATCCAGCCGATGTCTTCGCTCAAGGGCCCGTAGAGGAAGGGTCCGATCCAGAGGCAGAATGCGGGGAGGCCGGTCACGAGCAGGGTCAGCGGGAGCGTGATGAAGGTCCCCGCGACCGCGCGGGGGGCCGAACTCGTGAGCCCCGACATGGCCAGCCCGTGGGTCGTCACGATCAGCGCCAGGAGGCAGAGCGAGGCGTAGGCCAAGGTGATTTGTCCGACGCCGACGCCTCCGTAGAGAAAAGTCAGGGCGACGAGGGGTAGGGTCCCGATCAAGAACGTGCCCCCATAGATCAGGGCCGCACCGAGCTTCCCGCGGGCGATTTGATTCGGGCGGAGCCGGGTCGTGATCAGGAGGTCGAACCGGTCGTTGCTTCGCTCCTCGACGATCGAGACGCAGCTAAAGGCTGGGAACACGAGCGTCACGATCAAGGCCTCAAGGGTCACAAAGGCCCCAAAGGCCTGGCGTCCCACGACGCTCGCGTCGAGGTCTGGGTCCGCGGTCAGGAGCGCGCCGGCGAGGAGGAGGCCGGCGGCGCCGAGGAGACCGCAGAGGAGGTAGAGGAACCGGCGGCGACGGAACGCGCCCAACAGCTCTTTGCTCAGGATCGGGTTCTCGAGGGCCGCCTCCAGCCGCTCGCGCCAAGGGAGGGGCTGGCTCACTGGACCCGCCCCCGGGTGACGGCCATGAACACGGTCTCCAGGTCGGCGCGGAGGCGCTCGAGTCCGAGAACTTCGACTCCTCCGACGGCGAGGGCTCGCACGTAGCTCGCGACCGCCTCCTCTTGGCCGTGAAAGCTGAACTCGAGCTCCTCGCTCTCGAGGAGGTGGGCCTCGACACCGGGTTGGGCGAGGAGGATCTCCAGTGCGCGGCCGAGGGTCGCGGCCGTCGTCCGGAGGTGGAACCGCGGCCCGGAGAGGCGAGCCACGATCTCCTCGACCGGGCCAGACATCAGGAGCTCTCCCTGCTCGACGATCCCGACCGAGGTCACGAGGTCTGAGAGCTCGGTCAGAATGTGTGAGCTGATCAGGACGGTCTTGCCCATTCGGGCCAGCTCGCGGAGGAGCTCGCGGAGCTCGATTCGGGCGCGGGGGTCGAGTCCGTCGGCGGGCTCGTCGAGGATCAGGAGCTGCGGGTCGTGAATCAGGGTCTTAGCGAGGCAGAGGCGCTGTCGCATGCCCTTCGAGAGGGCTCCCGCGAGGCGATTTGAGAGCTCGCCGAGGTCCGTCAACTCCATCACGTCGCCGACGGCGCGGGCTCGCTCTCGGCGCGGAATTCCGTAGCTGGCGGCGAAGAAATCGAGGTATTCGCGGACCCGCAAGTCGGGGTAAACGCCCCAGTGATCGGGCATGTAGCCCATCACCTTCCGGACCTCCTCGGGGGACTTCACCACGTCGTGACCGCAGATCCGGGCGGAGCCTGCGCTCGGGAGCAGGAGCGTCGCTAGGATTCGAATCGTGGTTGTCTTCCCGGCGCCGTTGGGTCCTATGAACCCGAAGATCTCGCCGGCTTCGACGTTGAACTCAATGTTCCGGACCGCCTCGATCTCGTCGTAGGTCTTGGAGAGTCCGCGGACTTCGATCACCGAGACGCCCTCCAGGCCGCGGCAGGAGCCACCAAGAGCGGGACGTCGAGCTGGACTTGCTCGTCGTCACCGACTTTGACCGTGAACGGAGACTTCGTGAGACGAACGACCAGGCAGGGTCCGGGGAGGCGGAGGGACTTGCTCGAGTGGCGCGCTAAGAGTCCTGCTGCGACTTTTTGCTCTGGACGAGAGTCGAACAGGAGCTTGGCTAGGGTCTCTCCAGCCGCATAGCGGGCGGAGACGTGGGGGCCCTTCTCGAGGTCTGTGGACTCCCCCGGCCCGCAGGGGCCGCCGGTGTAAAGGTAGAGATCAGGGGCGAGGAGGGCGACCCGTTCCCAGCCCAAGGTGCTCCCGTTGCGAGCGACCCACGATCCGTCAGCCCGCTGGCGGGCGCGGACCCCCTCGCCGAGGGCGACCTCCCCTCGACCGACCAGGAGTGCCTGCTCCCAGGTGTCGAGACGGACTCCCTCTTGGGCCTGACCCGCGTCGCAGTTGACGACTTGAGGGTTGATCGCCTCCTCGACTCGGACCACTCGAAGCAGGCTCGCGCCGCTCGCGATTTGAATCCGGTAGGGGGCCGCGACGGAGGTCCGCAGTGTGAGGGCCAGCTCCGCTTGGCCGTGGGGGCTCTCTTGAATCGTCTTGATCACGGTCCCGCGCCACACGACCCCGCCCAGGCCCTTGGTGAAGAACCCAGCGATCAGGACCAGGAACGTGAAGCCCAAGGCACAGAGCGGCACGGACCAGGCGAGGGCTATGGGCTGGCGGCCGCTGCGCCGAATCAGGAGGACGTTTAGGGGGCCGACGCAGAGCAAGTAGAGGATCAGGATCCCGACGACGACGCCAGACGGTGGGCGTTGGTTGCTGTCGAGGAGCTGGAACAGCTCGCCGTCGACGTAGAGGTCGACGTCTTCGTTGGGGAAGTTGCGGGCCGCCACGCCACAGGCCTCGAGCTTCGGTTCGAGCGCGAGGCAGAACGCCGCCTGCCCGCGCCAGCGGCTGAGGGGAGCGCCGAGGGGATCGGCGGCGAGCGAGAACACGAGCCCGCGTCCACGGCGGACGCCCTGCAGGAAGGGGTAGGAGTGGCCGAAGCGGAGCCGCTCGGTGAGGTCGTTGAGGTGGGTCCCCGTCAGGGTCGCGAGCGGGGCCGGGGGGGCGTCGCCGAGCTGGAACACCTCGAAGTTTGAGCGCGGGGTCGTGCCTTGGACGAGCGACCCGAAGGCGCGTTCGAGGTTCGGGAGTCTGTCGACGGTGTGGCGGATGACCTCTCGTCGGCTGATCAACTCGGCGATCCCAGGGCTGCTGTACCAGCGGGGGGACCTGCCGGGGATCAAGAGCACGCTCCCGCCGCTCTCGACCCAACCCAGGAGGGCCTCGCGCTGGGGCGGGCTGGAGCGGCCGAGGTCCGCTTCGTGCAGGAGGACGAGGTCGAGTCCCCGATAGCCAGCGCGGAGCGGGGGCAGCTGTTCGGGTCGGCGCACTTGGACCGAGAAGGGCGATTGGGACTTCGCGGGGATCAGGAGGGCCGCCGCGTCCGAGGCGCGGGTGGGCTTGCTGCTCACGAAGAGGAGGGTCCGGCTCGGGTAGGACGAGCCGAGGCGGAGGTCGAGGAGGAGGCGTCCCGTGCCCAAGAGGGTCGGTTCTCGGCTCAGGAGGCGGGCGGTGATCAGCGTCCCCTGGGCCCGAAGGGGGATCCGAAACCACTCTCGCCGTCGCGAGGGGGCGTTTTCGAGTCCGGCCGTCAGAGTCAGCGTTCTGCGTGCAGTCCAGAGCGGCGCAGCGCGATCGGGCTGCCGGTATTCGAGGATCAGCTCGGCCTCTCGCGAGCGGGGGACGAAGTGCTCGACGCGAACCTCGACCGCCCCCCAGCCAACGGCCCCGACCTCGGCCGCGCCGAGGCTGATCGAGAGCTTCGCCTCGATCGCGCGTGGCGCAGGCGATGCTGTGGGAGTCGCGCTCGGGGCTTGGGCCTCGGCGAGGCCGGCTGAGCCCAGCAGCGCGAGCGCAAGCACCCCGAGGGCGCGCGCGGGGCCCTTCCTGACTCGGTGAGTTTCGGTCAGCGGGGGCAGGAGAGAGCGGTGCGGGCGGCGAGCAGGTCAGGCCTCGTCTGCTGGTCTAGGAGAGCTGGCTTTCGATCGTGTGGCTTATGATCTTCACGGAGCGCTCAAGGTAGGGGCCGCCGCCGTCCTGGCCCTGGGTGACCGAGAGGCTCTGCGAGAGGGAGAGGACGCCGTCGGCGAACTTCGCTTCGAGGAACGTCCCGTCGCGGGGAACTACCCGCACGACTTTGACCTGTTCGTTGATCGCTTCTTTGTAGAGGGGGTCTCCGAAGAGTTGCTCCAGGCACTGCTCGATCGGGAGGAAGTAGGAGTTGTAGAAGCAGCGCTTGAGGTCGGGTTCGCTCCAATTCCACTCGGGAATGTTGTCAGGGATGCAGCCCCAGTCGAATTCGTAGGAGAGTTGAGTGCCGAGCTTCTTGTTCAGTTCCTCCGTGCACTGCTTGCCGTGGATTTCGAGGTAGCCCTTGATCTTGCGCAGCTTGAGACTCATATCGTCCCCTTCCGTTGGTTCCGAGAACAAGCTCGATAGGGCTTCGACGAACCCTTTGAGTATACCCAGCACGACGTTCAGTCCTTGCCCCAGCACCAGAGGGCGACGTGTTTCAGCCTGTTAACGTCTTCATAGCAAGAGTGTTGTTCAGCGTCAAACTGCTGGTGATCGCTGTAACCGGAGGAGCGAGAGCCAGAGGATAGGAGGCGGACGCGCCGGAGGGCAGGGCGTGCGGGGAGGACGTTCGGGGCCGTTCTGGTCGCTCGCGGGTTGGCCTCTCCGTGGCGACCCGATCTCGGGAGGAAGTGCGGGCGCGAGCGACGCAGTCGTCTTGGGCGGCTACTTGCCCCGTGAGCGGCGGGGGCGGTGTCGACCCCCGCGGGGGACGTGGGGGGCC
>JAESQQ010000706.1 GCA_016765095.1 Planctomycetota bacterium
GCGCCACGGGCGCTGAGGACGCAGAGGTTGCGCAGAGATCGGGAAACCCTCGATCAGGATTTGGATTTGACATGGGCGAAGCCTAAGCCCAGCCCCTGGCGTTTCACGGTCCATGGCAGGCAACCCTCTTTCCCGGCCCAGCACCGGCCAGCCCTCAATTCGCCATCAGGCTGAGAGACACACCCTTCCCTGTTGATATTCCGTGTTCCTTCTATCCCCCAAAACACCACTCCAGCGGACAGGTGCGTCCCGGAGCAAGCGTTTCCGGGCACTGTGGGGAGCCTCGGGAGGGCGTCTTAAGTCGCTGTGTAAAAGTCGTTTACGGCCGGGATGGGCGAGGGCTACGTGCGCCCGATCAATCCCCCGGATGTCGGTGGGGGCCGGTTCAATCGAGGCATGGACAAGTGGCAAATCTCCCCTCGCGAGCCGGGCGCTGACGCCTTGGCGGCGCGTCTTCTGGTCAGCCCCCTCACGGGGCACCTCCTTCGACGCCTGGGTTTTGAGGACGCGAGCGCAGCTCAGGCCTTCCTTGAGCCCAAGCTCAAGGACCTCTGCCCGCCCGAAGGGCTTCCTCAAATCGGCCTCGCCGTGGCTCGCCTCGAGCAAGCGATTGAGGGAGAGGAGCCGATCCTCCTCTTTGGCGACTACGACGTCGACGGGATTACGGGTTCGGCGGTCCTGAGCCAAGTCCTCAAAGCGCTGGGCGCCACCGTCGAGGCCCACATTCCCGATCGATCCGAGGGCTATGGCGTCAACGTCCCCCGCCTCGAGCGCGCGGCCACAGACGGCGTCAAGGTCGTGATCACGATCGACAACGGGATCGCGGCGATAGACGAGGCACGCCGCTGCCGTGAGCTCGGTCTCGACTTGATCGTCTGCGACCACCACACGATGCGTGAGGAGCTGCCTGAAGCGGTGGCCTTGGTCCACCCACGCCTAGAGGGCTCGACCTACGCCAACCCCAATCTCTGCGGGGCGGGCGTCGCGTTCAAGCTGGCCTGGGCGATCGCTACCAGCCGTGGCGGGGGCCGTCCGGCGCCCCCCCTTCGCGAGCTCCTGCTCCACTGCCTCTCGCTCGTCGCGCTCGGAACGGTGGCTGACGTGGTCCCGCTCGTCGGAGAGAACCGGATCATCGTCCGGTTCGGGCTCAGGGCTCTGACGGTCAAGCCGCCCCCTGGCCTCGCCGAGCTGCTCCGGCTGGGACGCGTGGAAGGTGAAGTCGACTCGACGACCGTCGCGTTCCGAATCGCACCTCGTATCAACGCCGCTGGACGCATGGGTCGCGCGGGTCGGGCCTTCGACCTCCTCACGACCCAAGAGCCCCGCGAGGCGCGAGCCGTGGCGACTGAGCTCGATCGAGACAACAACCGCCGCCGCGAGGTCCAGAACCGAGTGTTCGAGGAGGCCTCGGCGCAAGTCCGCGAAGCCTACGGCGAGCCGGTCAAGGCGGCTGGGATCGTGGTCTGGGGCGAGGACTGGCCGCATGGCGTCGTCGGCATTGTCGCCTCGCGACTCGTGGAGACGTTCCACCGCCCAGTCTTGATCGCCTCGGTCGAAGGAGAGAAGAGCAAGGGCTCGGGCCGCTCGCTCGAGGTCCTCGACCTCCTGGCCTCGCTCGAGCCGAGCCGAGAGCTCTTCCTCCGAATGGGCGGTCACGCTGCAGCGCTCGGGTTCACGATCGTGACCGAGCGGCTCGACGAGCTCCGAGCCGCCTTCTCCCAAGGCGTCGCGGATCAGCTCCGACTCCCGATCGACTCCGAGCCGGTCGAGTTCCGCGAAGCGCTCGCAGGCTATGAAGTCGTCTCCGTCGGCGAAGTTCGCCTCCCAGAGATCACCCGCGAGCTCCTCGCCGAGCTCGAGCGCATGGCCCCCTTCGGGGCCGGGAACCCAGAGCCCGTGTTCGTCGGCCGGGACCTCGTCTTGGCCGGTGAGCCGCGAATGCTGGGTCAGAGCGGGAAGCACGTCTCGTTCCTGGTCAAGCAAGACGAACTCGTGATGCGGGTGGTCGCGTTCAATCAACCCGAGCTCTACGACCTCCTCCGCTCGCGCGGGAAGGGCCCCGGCGGCCCGCGGCCCTTCGAGCTCGCCTTCAAGCCGAAGATCAACCGCTTCCGCGGACAGGTCAAAGTCGAGCTCGAATACGTCGGGCTCCGCTTCCCAGAGGCCGCAGCAACCGCCTCGAGCGAGGCCGTCCTCGCGGTTTCCAGCTAGTCAAATCTTCCCTGTAAACTGCTTTGCCTCAAGGCGCCCGCGATCTAGCGCGTTCCGCCTTCGAAGGCAAAGCAGTCTAGATTCGAATCGAGAGCGGCTCGCTCAGCGCGAGATTGCGAGTCCCGATCTTGGCTCGGTAGGCCAAGAGCTCGACACCCTCGGTGACGACTTGTCGGAGCGTCTCGGCGTAGAGCGGATCGATCTCCTCGGCGACCCCAACCCAAGTCGGCTCGGGCCGCTGGACGACGAAGAGCAAGACCGCTCGGGCTCCCTTGGCCGCCTCGTCTCGAAGCTCGAGGAGGTGCTTGCGCCCTCGCTCGGTTACCGCGTCGGGGAACAGCGCGCCCCCCTCGGAGAGGAAGCTCACGTTCTTGACTTCGAGGTAGCAAGGCTCTGTCTCGCCGCAGTTGGACTCAGTCAGCATGAAGTCCACCCGGGACTTCCGAGTCCCGTAGACGACCTCGCGCTTGACGTGGTCGTAACCTGCCAGCTCGGGGATCGCCTTGCGGGCGAGGGCCTCGTTGACGAGGTCGTTGGCGCGGAGCGGATTGACCCCGATCAAGTGGCGCCCGATTCGCAAGACCTCCCAGCTGTAGGGGAGCTTGCGCTTGGGGTTGTCGGAGCGGCTCAGATAGACCCGGCGCCCCGGCTCCGTCAGGCCCAGCATTCGACCGGGGTTTGCGGTATGGGCCGTGATCACCTGCCCGTCGTCGAGGCGCACGTCTGCCAAGAAGCGCTTGTAGCGGCGTACCAGGCGGCCTGGGACGAGGGGGGCTGTGAATCGCACTAGTGCTGCCCGCCAGAAATTCCGGTACGGGTGAATGTAGGGGCGGGGTTTACCCCCGCC
>JAESQQ010000707.1 GCA_016765095.1 Planctomycetota bacterium
AGCCGAGCCAGAAGCGGCAGCCGAGCCAGAAGCGGCAGCCGAGCCAGAAGCGGCAGAGACCGAAGCGGCAGAGACCGAAGCGGCAGAGACCGAAGCGGCAGGGGCGGAGACCGAAGCCGAAACCGAAGCGGCCGACGCGGAGACCGAAGCGGCCGAGGCGGAGGCCGAAGCGGCCGAGGCGGAGGCCGAAGCGGCCGACTCGGAGACCGAAGCCGCCGAAGGTGAAGTGGCCGAGGGCGAGGCCGACGAGGCTGAGACCGAGACCGAGGAAGCCGAAGTCCTGACCGACGACGTCGAGTCGGCGGACGCAACCGAGACCGAGTTGACCGAGACCGAGTCCCCGCTTGGAGCGGAAGACGGCGCGACGGTCGACTCGAGCGAGATCACCTCACCCCTTCGGGCGACCGCCGAAACGCCAGCGTCCACCCAAGAAGCTCCACCCTCCACGGAGAGCGGCCGCGTCCCGCTCAGCGAGAGCGAGGAAGCGAGCGCTCTTCCCACACGCCCTCGCCCCCGCCAGGGTCAGCGGCCACCGCAGCAGCAGCAGCAGCAGCAGCAGCAGCAGCAGCAGCAGCAGCAGCAGCAGCAAGGTCGGCGCCCCCGCCCGGGTCAAGCCCAGCGACCTCCTCGGCGAAGCGGCGTCCCTGCGAGTCGAGCTCGCCCGGCAGCAGCCAGCGGGCTCGCCCGTGATCTCGAGAAGCTCCAAGACAACGTCGACAAGATCGCCAAGTCGATGCGCGGGGTCGAGGCTCACACGATGAAGGTTGCCGAGGCCTATCAGCGCGTCGCCAAGTCGAGTAAGCGCAAAGAACAAGCCTACGACCAGCTCTATGAGGAGCTCCGCTCGTACAAGGACAACTTCCTCCTCTCGGCCCAAAAGCCCCTCTTCAAGGATCTGATCCTGCTCTTCGACGGCGTCCGCCGCACGATGCGCAGCTATCAGGAGTCCGAGGAGGCGCCGACCAAGGAAGAGATCGCCCAGAGCCTCACTCATCTCCAAGACGAGATCCTTGAGATGCTCTACAGACGAGATATTGAACAAATCGAGGACTACCCTGAGGTCCTGGATATTGACTTCCAAAAGCCAGTGCAGCGGATCGAGACCGACGACCCCAGCGAGGATCGAAAGATCGCGCAGGTTGTTCGGGAGGGATTCCGAATGAATGGGCTCGTGCTGCGACCGCAAGAGGTCGTAGTCAAACGCTGCACAAAGGAAAGAGAGGCCTAGAGTGTCGGACGAGAGTAAGCGCAAGATTGCGGGAGTCGACCTGGGCACGACCTATTCGGCGATCGCCCACTTCGATGAATACGGCAAGGCCGACATCATCCCCAACAGTGACAACGAGCGGATCACGCCTTCGGTGATCCTGTTCGAGGATGACGAGGTCATCGTCGGGAAGATCGCCAAGAACCAGGCGGTCAGCAATCCCGAGAACGTCGTTCAGTTCGTCAAGCGCCACATGGGCGAGCCGGACTGGGTGCGCGTGATTCAGGAGCGGGAATACACCCCCGAGATCCTGTCCGCGATCATTCTCAAACGGATCGTGACCGACGCGGAGGATCAACTCGGCGAGCAGATCAGCGACGTCGTGATCACCTGCCCGGCCTACTTCAACGACAACGAGCGCAAGGCCACGGGCGACGCGGGTCAGATCGCTGGTCTGAACGTGCTCGGGATCCTGAACGAGCCGACCGCAGCCGCGATCGCGTTCGGCATGAACAACCTCGACCGCGACGTGAAGTCGTTGGTCTATGACCTGGGCGGCGGCACGTTCGACGTCACGATCCTCGACATCAACGGGAACAACGTGACGGTCCTCGCGACCGACGGCGAGCGCCGTCTGGGAGGCAAGGACTGGGACGACATGATCTTGAATCACGTCGCCGAGAAGTTCCAAGACGAGCACGACATAGACCCTCGCGAGGACGCGGAGGCCTATCAGGACCTCGTGATCAAGGTCGAAGAGGCGAAGAAGTCGCTCTCCAAGAAGCCCCAGGCGAAGATCTTCGCCCAGTGCGGCGGCAAGAGCCTCAAGCTCTCGATCTCTCGCGACGAGTTCGAGGAGCTGACGCTCCCCCTGCTCGAGCAGACCGAGACCTACATGGACGTCGTGCTCAAGAAGGCCAACATCGATTGGGCCGAGCTCGACTGCATCATTCCGGTTGGCGGCTCGACGCGAATGCCTGCCGTCAAGGCGATGCTTGAGCGCGTGACCCAGCAGAAGAGCGAGAAGGGTGTCAACCCCGACGAGTGCGTCGCGGTCGGGGCCGCTTACTGGGCGGCGATCTTGATGGTCCGCGCGGCCAAGGAACTCCAAGAGAAAGTCGCTCAGGGAACCGCCAGTGAGGAAGAGGCCGTCAAGGTCATCGAAGTCGCGGCGGCAGTCGAAGAGGCTGTCCCCGAGGACGTCGTCGGTCTTCTGGGCGGGGTTGTCGTCAGCAACGTCAACAGTCACTCGCTGGGCATCGTGACGGTCGCCCGTGACGGCTCGCGCCGGAACCTGGTCATGATCAAGGAGCAGACCACGCTCCCCGCTGAGACGACCAAGGTCTTCGGCACGGCCATGGACAACCAGGTCAGCGTCGAGGTCAAGATTCTCGAGGGCGAGTCCGAGGACCCGGAGGAGTGCATTGAGATCGGGACCTGCATCATCTCCGACCTCCCCCCGAACCGTCCCAAGGGGACCAAAGTCTCGGTCACCTACAGCTACACCGAGGACGGACGGATCCACATTCACGCGCGAGACCACGAGACGGGCCAAGAGGTTCGAACCGAGATCAAGCGCGACTCGGAGGGGCTCAGCGAGGAGGAAATGAGCCAAAAGGGCGAGGAGATCGCCCGCCTTCTGGACGAAGGTCCAGAGGCGCTCGGCGCATACGAGACCGAGCAGGCTGGCTACGACGAGGGCGGCGGTTACGCGGCTGAAGGCGGCTACGACGAAGGCGCTGGCTACGCGGCCGAAGGCGAGGCAGCCGGCGGCTACGACGAGGGCGGCGGCTACGCGGCCGAAGGCGAGGCAGCTGGCGGCTACGACGAGGGC
>JAESQQ010000708.1 GCA_016765095.1 Planctomycetota bacterium
AGGGGGAGGGGGGCGTGCTTCACGTCGCGCTCTCAGCTAGGGGAGCCGCACGATAGGGCTTGGTCGAAAGCCCGCAAGCTCCTAGTGAAGGGCGGAGTCCCTATCGCGGACGGCGTGTGCGAGGCGATTCCTCACCGGCGAGCGATCTCCGCCTAGACTTCGACATGAGCTTGGACTCCCAGCCTTGCGTCGCCTGCGGGGCCCGTGCCTCCGACCCCCCAAACGTCTGGGGTCAGAGGATCCACGCCGCGTGCTCGCCAGCGCCCGTGTGCGAGGGCTGCACGGCTTGGATCGAAGACAGGCGGGCGGAAGCCCTTCCCGACGGGCGCTTGCTCTGCCACGACTGCCTGAAGAGGGGAGTGTGGGAGCCAGAGTCCGCGAGGCTCCTCTTGGAGCACACCTTCCTCCAACTCCGGGAACTCGGGCTTAGGAGCGCCCAGGACTAGCCAGCGAGCCTGATCGACGAAGGCGCGCCGCCGATCCGCGTCAGGGAGCAGTCTCTTCGAGGGCGGTTCCGCCCGCAGGGTCGCAGAATCGACTCACGATGGGCCCGGTGGGACGAGTTAGCCTTTCAGGGCCTTTTCATGGGTGATTGGCGGGGAGTGCGGGCTCCGCCCGAACCCGCTCGCGAGTCTCGACTTGAGACCCTCTGGGCCGATTGGCCCGCTCAATGCGAATGGGAGATCTGGAAGCAAAGGAACCTATCCCCATGAGATTCTCCGCCACATTCGTCGTCGCCTGCTCGATCTTCTCGGTCGTCGCCATGGCCCCTCGCGCCGAGGCCCAGTTCAATGGGGTCAACGCCGCCAAGGTCTACAAAGTCACCGCCTCGAGCCTCAACGTCAGGACTGGGCCGTCGACGCGCTACGGCCGCGTCGGGAGCTTGCCTCGCGGCCGAGCCGTCTACGTTCACCGCTTCCAAGCTGGCTGGGCGCAGATCACCTTTGGCGGCGTCCGCCGCTGGACCTCGGCTCGCTACCTGACCCGTGGCTCGATCCCAGCGCCCGCACCGCGCAGGCCCGCGCCGAGCAGGCCCACGCCGACCCGGCCTGCCCGCACACCTTCGGTCCCCGGCGCAAACGTGACAGCCGCGACCTACGAGATCACTTACAGCCGCCTCAACATTCGCACGGGGCCAAGCACGCGGTATGGAATCGTGGCGACCTACAGCCGCGGAGCCCGCGTCCGCGTGACCCGCCGGAGCGGGAACTGGAACGCCTTCACCCGCTCAGGACGGTTGGTCTGGGCCTACGGGCCCGGCATGAAGCGAGCCGCCACGGCTCCCCCTCGTCCACGGCCAACGACTCCTCCGCGCCCGCTCCAAGTCGGCTCGCCCGTCAGGACGCAATACACGCTCAAGGTCAAGGTCCAAGGCGCCTCCCTGCGGACCCTCCCTCGCGCCACCGGGACCCGGATTCGCGGCTTGATCCGCAACCAACTCCTGACCGTCGTTCGCTACTCCGGTGACTACCGCGGCGTGAAGACCTCGCGCTACAGCGCCTTCGCCGGCTGGGTGCACAGGAGCCTCCTCGTCACGAGAACCGGCAGCAGGCCCCCCTCGGGCGGCGCGGCGCCAACCCCTCCCAGGCCCTCGACCCCTCCTCCTGTCTCGAAGACCCGGAGCGGGGGCAAGAGCAAGTCGGTCGGCAACAGCACGCTCGGCGCCAAGCTCAGCCGCAACTGCAGCGCGACTCACAGCCGCAGCAACTCGTCGGCGAACGAAGCCTGGACCCTGCGAGGCCGGCTCCTGGGCAGCACGCCTCGAATCGCTGGCGCCAGGTTCCGCATGTCGGCTCGGGCCGGCGGCGGGCCGAGCGTCACGACCAAGAAGTTCGCCCTCTTGGGCAGCGAGTTCACGATCAGCGGAACATCGGTCAGCCGTGAGGCCGCTTGGATCCGCGGAAAAACGATCTGGCGCGGTCCGCTCGGTCCCGTCACGATCGCCCTCAGGTTGACCGCGGGCGTCCGGGCAACCACAAAACTCAGCGTCGGCCGGGGCACGGTCACGATCACTGGCAGCAGCTCGCTCTTTGGTGAGGCGGAGGTCGAGTTCGACGCTGGCCTGGTTCGGGCCGGAGTCCGCGCCACGGTCAACATTATCAAGGTCTCGCTGCCCGCCCGCCTGACTTTCTCCCGCAGCAGCGTTCGGCTCAACGTGGACTACGTCGTCTCGAGCAACATTATCCTCTCGGCCTACGTGATCGTCGGTCGCAAGGTCTGGGGAGTTGGCTACGAGAAGGAGTTCTCCGTCGACATTCTCAGCTACACCCTCCGAGAGACGCGCTACCCGATCCTCTCGGCGACGGTCTCTGGGAGTTAGTGGCTGCGCTCGTACTTCGCGGTCCGGGCTCCCCTACTCGCTCTCGAACGGAATCGAACGCGGGGGAATCGACACCGGGGGCGGAATCGGCCCCACGACCTGGGGCGGGACCTAGGCCTTCTCTTTTCACCGCTCGGAGGGAGGGCTGAAACGGAACCGGATCTGACCCGAAACGCCCGGCGAAATCGCTCGGTCCCCGCTCTGTAAGGACTTGCAGGCGGGGTTCGGGCGCTGGTGTTCGCGGTCCGCACGTTGCGCTATCGCCCCTCGGAAGCCAAGGAAGGGTGCCTGCTGTGAACAAGAGAATCGTCGCTGCGCTGAGTGGACTGGTGGTTGTCGGGGTTCTGGCCCCAGTCATGGGCTGGGCGCTCATGGGCGAACCCGAGACTCAGACGCGAATGGCTCTGGCGCAGGCGGCTGCACCCGCGACGGCCGAGGCCCGTCCCGTGGCCGAAGCCCCCCAAGCCCTCGCCGCCACGAACCCGAGCACGGCCAAGGCGCCGGGTCGCCTCGATCGCAAGCCGGGACACGTCGTCGAGTCGAGCGCCTCCTTCTGGGGCCGGTTGGCTCAGGGCGAAGGGCAAGACGAAGTCGCGCTCCTCGACCTCCGCGGCCGCGGCCGCATGATCTCAACCTGCTACTCGAACGAAGACGGTCAACTCGTCCTCGGCCAACGGGTCGTCCTCGACCAATTCCAGGCCCAGGGCCTGCGTGAAGATCAAATCGCTGGGATCCGCAAGGAGCTGACCCAAGGCGTCGAGGTCCTGGTGCGGCTCAGCGACCAAGGCAAGGTCCTCGCCATGGCGCTGGGTGGCGTCGAAGGCCGCCAGACCCGTAACTTCCTTCGCTCTTGGATCGGCTCCCAGCAGGTCGCCCTGGCTGGCGCCCCCAGCGCGAGTTGGCAAGCCGAGGGCAACGATCCGAGCGGGACCGCTCTCGACAGCTACCGAACCCTCGCCTCGGACGAGGCGGGCGTGAGTGTCGAGCGAACGCGGACTTTCGCCCCGGGCCAAGCTCAGAACCCAATCGCGAGCGGCCAGCTCTTCGCGATCCTGCGCTCCGACGGCCTGACGCTTCAACTGCGAGGCGACGAGACGGTCGGGATCGGCGGCGGCGAGACCAAGGCCGCCTCGATTCGCTACACCCGTCAACAGGAGCTCGACTTCGTCTCGGAGCGGACTCTCGACGCCGACGCCTTGGCCGCCGCCCGCTTGGCTCTGCTCGACGCCAAGTGGGACGCCGGCCTCGCCCTCGAAGCCGAACTGAGCGGCGACGGCCCGGAGACGCGGAGCACCCACGAGCTGCTCCAAGTCCTCGCCGCTGACTCAAGCGAAGGGTTCTTCCCGCTCAGCCGCCGGCTGAAGGAAGTCCCGAGCGAAGCCGCCTTGCTCGCCGAGGCCGCGCTCAACCCCGCCTACTCGATCGCCCAGCGCCGCTCGATTATCGACGTCCTGGGCGACGTCGATACGCCCGAGTCGCAGCGCGCGCTCCTCTCGGTCGCCAAGGTTGAGGCGCTCCCGACGGACCTCCTCGCCAACGTGTTCCTCTCGCTCGGCCAGTCGCCGACCCCGCTCCCCGAAGTCGTGAGCTACTTCAGCGGGCAAATCGAGAGCGCTCAAGGCGCTCGCCAGGGCTGGGCGATCCAAGGCGCGGGGCTGCTCGCCAGCCTGACCCAAGACGTGGACACGCAGACCAAGCTGATCGACGACCTAGAGGCTCAGCTCGGGGCCGGCAAGCGCGAGGCCCTCGCGCTCTCCGCCCTCGGCAACGCTGGCGTCGAGCGCTCCTTCGAGCTGATCGGGAGCTACCTCCACGCGGACGAGCCGACCCTGCGCGCCGAGGCCGTGTTCGCGCTCCGCAACCAGCCCAGCGAAGAGGCGAGCGAGTCGATCCGCCAAGCGATCCAAGACGACCCCGCGCCGCTGGTCCGCCAGGAAGCCGTGCGAGCCCTCTCTCACCGAGCCGCCGAGACTCATGTCCCCCTCGCCGCCGAAGCCCTCAAAGACGCTGACGTCTCGGTCCGTCTCGAAGCGATCAAGACCGTCTCCGCCTGGCTCCAGCCCGAAGAGGGCGAGCTGGAGGCCGAGGTCCAGGCCAACCTTCACGCGGTCCTCGAAGCAGCTCTGACCGACGACGACGACGCCTCGGTTCGTGACGCCGCCGCTCAGGTCCTCGCGGGCTAGTCGTTGGGATCGAACTCTCGAGCGCGCGTAGACTCCAGGCTCCGCCGAACACTCGCGAGGACCCCGCGACCCCGGCCC
>JAESQQ010000067.1 GCA_016765095.1 Planctomycetota bacterium
CGCGCTGCGCCGCTGCGAAGGCGGCGCCAAGCGGCTGCCCCAGGGCCAGCGGCCAGGCGCCCTTCGGGTTCGCCTGAATCTGCGCCCAGAGGCGTCGCTGACGAGGGGAGAGCAGGTCTTCGAAGTCCCGCCCAAGTCGGGCGTTGATCCGCGTGGCCTGAGTCGCGCTCAAGGGCAAGAACCGGATCAGGCTGCGACGAACCTGATACTTGTCGTCTTTCGGCGTGGCGCGGAACCCTGCGTTCGCGTCGAAAGGCTGAGCACAGCGCATTCGCTTGGCCGCCTCGCTCAGCGCCTGCTCGCTGACGCGCTCGGGATCGAACTCGACCTCGACGACCTCCGAGCCCCCTCGCCAGCCGGTTCGCGTCGAGAGCACGCCCTCGAGTGCCCCCAGGCGCGCTTCGCCGGTCCAAAAGCAAGCCATGGAATACGTCGCCGTGGCGCGCCGCCCTGAGCCGAGGTGGAGCGCCAACCAGGAAGGAACCTCCCGCTTGCTCGCGCGGAGACCCGCCCCGGCCGTCTGGAGGAAACCGCTCCGCGAGTAGTTGCCGCGAATTCGGACGAGAGTCGTCTGATTGGCGGGGTCGACGACCCGAGCCGAAGGGTTGGCCCAGGTCGGCTCCCCGAACTGCTCGAGGACCTCCCGCTCTCGACCTTCGACGTTGTTTCGCACCACGACGGGCACGAAGTGCTGCTCAATGGCGTCGACCACGAGCGGATCGCTGAGGGGCCCCGAACCGAGGCCCGTGCAGGTCGATCAGCCCGGGACCTCGTCGAAGAGGACAAAGAGCGGCCTGCCGAGCTTCTTGGCCTCCGCGCGAGCCAAGTCGTAGTCACGCCGCCAGGAGACTTGACCCAGCTCGAGCTCTTGTTCGATCGATTTCAAGCTCACGGGAGCCCTCGCGACCTTGGGTGTCGCCGCGCTGGGTGTCGACGCGCTGGGTGTCGCCACGCTAAGTGTCGCCCCGCTGACGACCGGAGCCGGCGCGAGGGCTGGCGCGAGGGAGGAGCCCTCGTGGAGGGCGGCGCAGGCGATCAAGAGAGCTAGGGCGAAGGCTATTAGGGAACGCTTGGTCACGTGTGTCCTCCCAGCCTACGTATCGGGTCGGCGGCGGGCGGTTACTCACGAACCCGAGACGGAACGAGCGCGGGCGCGACCGGGAGACCCAGTCTGCAGCTAAACCGCCTTAAACATGACGCAGGGGTAGCGGTAGTAGTTCCCCTTGCTGGCCTCGATGGTCCCAAGGATTGGGCAGATGATCGAGCCTATGCTGATCAAGATCAGGAACGGAATCCCGATCAAGAAGATCGAAGCCAACGCCGCCACGAACGCGAAGACCATCATATTGAGGTGGAAGTTGATCGCCTCGCGACCCTGGTCGTCAACGAACTTGATCTCCTCCTTCTTTATGCTCCAGACGATGAGCGGGCCGAGGATCCAACCGAGCGGGAGCCCAATCCAACCGCTGAGGCCGGCCAGGTGGCAGTACATGCCCCACTGCTTCGCCTCGTGCTGGGTCTCAATCATGGTCACGGTTGACTCCAATGCCGCCTGCCCGGTGAGGGCGGATCCTAGCAAACCCCGGCCGTTGCGGCCTAAGCGTCCTGAGCCGAGGCGGGGCGCAGCGCGGCCGTGCGTGTCCGCGAGGCCTCGAGGTGAAGCAGGAACTCGTGGCGCCGAGCCACAAAGCTCGGCGGGAGGCTGACCCCTCGCGCGCGGTCGGAGAGGGCCGCGAATCCCTCGTCCCCCGAGGACTCGTCCTCGAGCCTTCGCAGGTCGGCGTAAAGTCGCTCGACTTTCAGGCGCTGCCTGAGGCGATAGACCGGGAGCACGACCTCGAACAGCGGGAGCGCGAGAGTCAGCAGCGGAAGGAGCATGACCTTGAATCGATCGATCAAGTTCGCGGCCCAAAAGGGCATGAAGCGGTGCAAGAAAGGGAGGCCGCGGCGGAAGTAGCGCTCGGCCTCGTCGGTGAGGGGGAAGTCGAGCCGGTGAGGGCCCGGAAACGCCCCCGGCTTCTCCAACACGCCGCCCGGCTCATGGAGTCGCCTGCTGACGGGCAGAATCACGTCCGTCAGCGCCGGGTGGAAGTCCTCGCCGCGGACCGCCAGTCCCGAGACCGCCGCCACGAGTGGGACGTCGCTCGCGGGCACGTTCTTGCGAAGGTCGATCACGCCCTCGGAGAGCACGACCGGTGAGAGATAGCGCACGAGCCGCGAGTAGGCTTCGCTCCGCTTGAAGGGCAGCAGGCGCACGCGGGGCTCGACGCAGAGCGCGCGGACGAGGGGGATTTCGGGGCTCCCGACGAGGAACAGCGCGTCGATCCTCCCCTCAAGGAGCGCCGCCCGGCCCTCGACTCCCCCCAGCGAGAGGACCTCAGCCTTGACTCCATTCAGCTCCAGCAACCGCTTCGCCACGGGGTGCGTTCCGCTCCCCTCCGAGCCGATCGCCAGCCGCTTCCCCGCCAGGTCCCGGAGGTCTCTGAACTCCGCCGCGCTCGGGACGAACACCCAGAGCGGCTCGTAGTAGAGGCTCGCGAGGGAGCGCAGCTCGGGATACGCAGCCGCCGTCCCGACGCCGCCCTGGACAAATGCGAGATCGACCTCTCCCTTGGCTAATAGCTCGAGGTTCTCGCCCGTGCCTTGGGTCGTCCGGAGCACGACCTCGATTCCCTCTTTGGCGAGGGCCTCGCGATAGGCCTCCCCATAGCGGTGGTAGGCGCCCCCCTCGAACCCAGTCGCGAGACGGATCGAGTCCGGCGGGGCTGGATCCACACTCGCCAGCGCCAACGCGAACCCGATCACGGGGATCAAGACCACGATCGCGATCCAGATCCTGCGTCGCCGTTGATCGGCGGCTTCGGACGCCGCTGGTTCGGAGGGAGAAGTCGGACTCGATTCGCTCATGAGCTGGCGGCTTGCTCTCGGTCAACGCCGAGCGGACTCGCGCGGCGCGGTGACGATAGCCAGGCCGGGGGCAAAGGGCGAGCCGATTGAAGGCCGCAGCCCGTCTGAGGCGAGACGGTCTCTCGAACCGGAGCCCGATCGAGAACCTGCCATAATCGGAGCCATGGCGGCGAACACGGCCTACGCAGGGCACCCAGACACACTCCTCGCCCGCCTCCTCCACGAGACGGGCCGACTCCCGCTCGCGGACCTCACCCTGGCCCTCAACCAGATTCGCGCTCAACGAGCCACCGACCCCAGCGCCTCTCTGGCGAACTTCTTGGTCAACGCCGGCGCGATCGACCCCGACGAGTTGGCAGAGTTCCTCAATCGACCCCAGACCCAGTTCCTCAACAGCCGCCCCCTGACCGAGTTCGTCACGCCCAGAGGTCAAGGCGCCTCTCAGACCCTCGCCGAGGGCTCGCTGTCGACGAGCGGCCCCGGTCGTGACCGTTGGCAAGCCGGCAAGCGAATCGGTAACTACGAGCTCGTAGCGCTCCTCGGCCACGGTGGAATGGGCGTCGTGTTCCGCGCTCGGCACCTTGACACGGGTCAGGCCGTCGCGATCAAAGGTCTCCTCAGCAGCGACAACGAAGAGGCGGTCACGCGCTTCGCTCGCGAGTGTCAGGCCCAGTCCACCGTCGACAATCACCCGAACGTGGCGCAGGTCTACGAGGCTGGAGAAGTCGACGGCCAGGGCTACCTCGTCCTGGAGTTGGTAGCTGGGGGAGACCTCGAGGCGCTCCTCCGAACCCGCACACGGCTCCCCGGCGCAGAGGCGGCGAAGATCGTTGCCCAGCTCGCGCGCGGGCTGGCCCACGTCCACTCCCACCGGATTCTGCACCGCGACTTGAAGCCCGCGAACGTGCTCTTCGCCGCGGACGGGACGCCCAAGCTCGTTGACTTTGGACTGGCTCGCCTCGATCGCGCGGAGCAGCTAACGCTGACCGGCCAGATCCTCGGGACGCCTGCCTACATGGCGCCTGAGCAAGCCCTAGGCCTAAACGAAGTCGACGAGCGAACAGACGTCTACGGCCTGGGCGCGGTCCTATACACGAGCCTGACCGGGATCCTCCCCTTCGACGGTCCTGCGTTGGAGGTCCTCTCGAGCGTCCTGACGGCCGATCCTGTCCAGCCCTCCACGATCGCACCAGACCTGGACCCCGGGCTGGAGGCGATTTGTCTCCGCGCCATGGCCAAGGACCCCAAAGACCGGTTCCAGAGCGCGGCCCTCCTGGCTCAAGCGCTGGAGGACTGGAGCCCGGCGACCCCGCCCCGAGATGTTCCCCGGTCCCAACTGATCCTGTTCGTGGTCGCCTCGCTGCTGGTCGGATTTGCGGCCGGCCTCCTGGCGGGGATCAAGGCCGGGTCCGACCAGTCGGCGGCCGCGGAGCCGCGCGCCACGACCGAGAATTCGCCCGCGCTCTCCCCGAGCTCCCCCACCGAAGTCGAGCCCAGCCCGACTCCAGTGAAGAGTCCCAACGAGTCCCCCCGGCCAAGCGCGGCTCGAATCTCATTCGACGAGTTGGAGCGGGGAACCCCAGTCCTGGCGGAGACTACGATCGCAGAGGCCAAGAAACAGAGCGCAGCTCAGATTGCCTGGGTCGTCTCGATCACTCGCGGCGAGCGCACTCAGATCCACCTCCTCGTCGGAGAGGACCAGAAGAGGACCTCTTTTGATCGGACCGGGTTTCGCCGGGACGCCTTTGGCACTGGAGCGCGCTGTTTTCTGACGAAGGGCGTGCCCGCCTGCACGATCCTCCGCCGCCTGGGACCCATGGCGCTGATCGAATTCCGCGACGGCGGTCAGATGTGGAACCCCGTCTCTCGGCTCACTCTGCTCGGCGAGGGGGTCGACCCCGGAGACGACGCGTCAACCGAGGTCGTGCTCGTGCGTTGGGCCAAGACCTACTACCCCGCCCTCGTCGTGGCCTACGCTTCACCGACTCGCAAGCACCTACGAGTGCTCTACCTCGAAGACGGGACCATGGACTGGGTCGACAGCGTTGACCGGCGCCCCTTGCCAACCCCTGGCACGAGAGTGGATTGGAAGGACTCGTGGGGCAACAGGCAACGCGGGGTCGTCGTTGGTTACCCGAGTAACGGGATCGTCGATGTCGCCCGCCGCAGAACCAACTACCTCGTCCCGCTGACCAGGGTGACCGTCCCTAGGACAGACTGACGCTCGGCGACGTCCGCAGGCTGGGCCGATCTTCGCCCCCGAACCCGCCAAAAGTGTGCCAAATCCGCACGGGGGGGCGGTCGAGGTGGCTATAGGCCCTTAAGAGAGCGCTTGTGTCCACCCAATCGACCCTCCCTGCCCTGATCGCAGTCTGCCTGTCCTGTTTCGCCCTGACCGCGTCTGCGGCGCCCCCAGGTGCCGTTCGCCCGCGGCTCAAGAGCGGAGACAGCGGCGACTCCGTGCGAATTCTCCAACTCCTCGTCAGCGAGACGCGCTCGGGCAATGGACCTCGAATCGGCTCGGACGGGGCCTTTGGACCCCAGACGAAGTCCGCGCTGCAGGCGTTCCAGCGCGCGGCGAAAGTCGACCTCAGCGGGGAAGCGACTCCGCGAACCTGGCGAGCCCTCCTGCGCGCGAGCAAGCGCGGCTTGCTCGGCCGAATCGACCCCACGAGCCCCGTCGGCGCCGAGCGATATCGACTCAAGACCAAGGGCCCCAAGGACGTCGCGATCCACCTCCTCCCTCCGATCGAAGTCGCCCCTGGCCGAAGAGCGCAGCCGCTCCTGTTCCTGGGGAAGCTCGCGATAGACGCCGACGGTGACGGCGACGCGTGGAAGAGCGACCCCTGGGGCCAGGCCGAGACGAGCCTCCAATGGGGTGGCGGCCGGTCACTGAACCCGACCAAGACGCCCTTCTTCGTGCTCCCGATCGGATTCGACAAGGCCTACCCAGGCGTCAAGCTCGGCGACCTAGGGGCAGTGATCTACCGGGGCAAGATCGCGTTCGCGATCTTCGGCGACCGCGGCCCGGGAACCAAGATCGGTGAAGGATCGATCGCGCTCGCCAAGGAGCTCGGGATCAACGCCGACCCCCGCACGGGCGGAGCCAGCGAGGGCGTCCTCTGGATCGTGTTCCCCAGCTCGGGGAATCGCCGGCCCCTGGCCAACGACGTGATCGTCCGTCGCGGAAGGGAACTCTTCGCCGCAGCCGGTGGGCGCCTCCCACGCCGATAGGCAGGTGCCCTTCCCGCACAAACAAGCCAACAGCCCCAGCGAAGAGTTCGCTGGGGCTGCTTGGGGGGTCTGGAAGGAAAGAAGGAGGAAGAAAGTTAGTTCCCGGAGGCGCCGGCGAGCACGGCCGACGCGCCCTTCCGCTTGACGTAGTCGAGCGAGTAGTCGTCACCGAGCTTGAACATGCGGGCCAGAGCCTTGGCGGGGTTGCGGAGCATGGCGCCGTCGACCAGACCGGGGAGACCCGTGTCGAAGGCCCAGGGAAGACGAGCCTGGTTGTCAATGCCCTCGTTGCCGCGGAGCTTGCCGTCCTTGTTGGAGGCCTGCTTGAGCTCCTCCATGGGGCGGAGCGCGTAGCCGACGGTCGGCGACTTGCCGCTCGGAGCCTTCAGAGCGGCACCCGGTTGGTAGATCACGCCGCGCTTGCCGCTGAAGGGAGCGGAGTCGTTGCGACCGTTGAAGGCGTAGACGCTGTGGGTCTTGGCGGTGATCCAGATCTGAGCGTGGGTCCGAGCCGTGTCAGCGAAGGGGTGACCCGCCTCGTCGACGAACTTCGTGCCCTTGTAGCTGGTCACGTATTCCTTCTCCTTGCGCTTGGTTCCGGCGCGGTCAGCGTCGAAGGAGCGGCGACGAGGAGCCTTATCGGCGTAGGAGGTCAGGCCCGAGCCGTCACTGGTCAACACCATTTCGACTTCTTGGCCGAGGGCAGCGCCCTTGCGTGCCACGACGGTCACGCTCGCCATGTCGTTCTCGTGGCGAGTCAGGCGGTTGCCGCTCCGACGAGCGTAGTAGAAGGCGTAGTTGACGTAGAAGTGGGTCTTGGTCTCTTGGACGTTGAAGTAGGCGTAGCCGCTCTTGTCGAAGTCCGCGTTGCCCGAGTTGTTCCAGTTGTTCTTCGTGTTCCAGTCGCCGTCGAAGTCCATGCGGCGAAGGAAGTCGTGCTGGTTGGCAGTCGGTTGGTAGATCACCGGAGCGAAGCGCTCTGCGATCTGGGCCGGGGATAGGCCAGAGAGGTCAGCGGCGGGGCCGGAGACGGTGATCTTCTCGACCTTTTGCACGTCGGCGGTCGGTCCGCGGTAGCCCGTGAACACGTTGCGGACGGTGCGGCCGGCCGAGCGAAGCTTGGCGGCCACGCTGCGAAGGCGAACCCGAACGAACTCGATCGCCGCCTTGAGCTCTTGGACGAACTGGCGGTTGATCTCGAACTGAATGATCAGGCCAGCCTCGAGACCGCGTCCACTCAGCTTCTTGGGGAGGTTAAGGCCGGCCAAGCCACCGAAGCTCAGGGTGCCTTCCTTCCAGTTGACGTCCACCGCGAGGCCGCCCTTGGCGCTCGCGCCGCCGCGAGTCGTGGCGCCCGCCGCGAGCACGTTCAGATAGATCGGGCCGAGGTAGAGGCGAGTCGAGACGACTTTCGTCTTGCGTCGCTCAGCCTCCCCACCGAGCTGCGCCTCGACGGTGCCGCCTAGGTTGCGGCGAGTGACTTCTGCCGTCCCGTTGATCGCGGCCGCGAAGATCGTCCGGCGGTTCAGCTCTGCGGCCGCCGCCTCCAGCTCTTCTTGCGTGACGTCTGCGGGGAGCGTGATTCGAGTCGAGAGGCCAACGCTGATCTCGGCGCCGTCGAGCTTGCCAGCGCGCTTGAGGAGCTTGGCTTGGCCCTTGTTCCCGATCTCGAAGCGAACCGCGTTGGGTCCGAGCGCTAGGCGTCCCTTGGTGCGGACGCCGTCCTCAGTGTCGAAGGCCTGCCGGAAGCCCTGGGCGGGCGTGCCGAACTCGACCTTAATGTTGGGGTCGGTCAGGTCTTGGGCGAATGCGGAGCTGGCGAAGGCCAGCAGGGCGAGGGGCAGCAGGGTTTTGAGTTGAAGAGTCATTGTGTTTCGCTCCTGGCGTTATGAACTGCCCCTCTCGCACTTCGTCGGCCAACGCACTAAACCCGGTAGGAGCAGCCGGTTGAATCCGAATCGCGTCAGACTGTCCAGCAGCGGTCAGTTTTTTCGGGCCCATTGTTCCCGCCCGCGCCATGTCGGGCTCACCTGAGACGTAGTTGGATGGTTGGCCGGTTGTCCCCGTTGAAAACGAGAAGAAAAAAGTAAGAAGGGAAGGACTGAAGTCGGCCCGAGCTTCTTCAGGGACTGGGGTCTCGACCTCGGCGCCGACGCAGGCTGCTGCTGCGCCCTCGGCGTCTTGGAGCTCCTCGCGGGGCTGATCCTCGTCGGACTCCTCCTCTTCCCGCCGGGGACCCGCGTCGCACAGGTTCCGGTCAGCGACCCGTCCCCTCAGGCTCCAGCGCCGCCGGGCTGAGCGCGGAGCTCGCGCTCTCCCGCACCGCTCCCCCGGACCTCGGGGTCTCCGCTAGGATTGGCGCCGTGAACGACGAGCGACTCCGAGGACTGAAGCACTGCTGGGACGAGAGTCAGTCGACAGAGGACGAAGCGGCCTACTTGGCGGGGCGGGTTCGCTTCGGGGAGTTGTCGCCAGTCCGCCTCGACCTCGCGGCCTTCCTGGACCACGCCGCCGCGCGGCTCGCGGCCCCAACGACGCCAGCTAAGGCCTCCCCTCTCCTCGCAGGCTGGGTCCGCGACCTCACGAGTTGGGGAGTCCAGCCTCCACTTCGAGCGGGTCTGCTCGTGGCCCGCATGCTCCTCGCGGCCCAGATTGATCCACCCCTCCCCGCCGCCTTTCGTGCTCAGCAAGAGGACGCCTGTCAGCGCGTCTCAGACTGGCTGGAGTGCCCTTGCGAGGAGCACTTGAAGCACGCGATCCAGCTCGACTCTGGCTGGGACTCCCCCCCGCTGATCAAGGTTCTCGCCACGATCGAGCGAGTCGGGCCCGAGCGAATCGACGTCTCCGTCCAAGAAGCCGCCCGGCACGGATCTGACCTCGTGGGGAGGACCCTCCAGCGCCTGAGCGAAAACGCGGTCGCGGCCGCCCTCGGCCCCGCTCCCGCTCTCCCCGACGACGTGCACTCCTACCCGCCGGTGGCGACAGACCCAGCGACGCCTGCCCAGTTGGCCGCTCGAGCGGCCTACGACCAGCGCGCGGCCGGGGTCGGGGCCCGGGTTGCGGCGCAAATGCGCCGCGCGATCACGAAAGACCTCCTGGCCTGGGCGCTGGGCTGATCAGCGCGCTCCGAGCGGAAGCACCTGTCGAGGCGCCGCGATCACGGGCTGATTGAAGGGCTGGCCTGGCTGAGGTCCAAAGGGCTGTGTCTGCGTCGGCGGCCGGCTCCGAGGCCGGGGGCTGCTGCTGCGGTGCCCATTGCCCCGGCTGCTGCGGTGCCCATTGCCCCGGCTGCTGCGGTGCCCATTGCCCCGGTTGCTATAGCTCCGGCGGTCGCTGCCCCGGCTATAGCCCCGGTTGCTGTAGCTCCGGCGGTCGCTGCCCCGGCTATAGCCTCGGCGGCTGCTGCCGTGGCCGTACCTGTTCCCGTAGCCGAATTGGCCAGAGCCATAGTTCCCGTGGCCGAATTGGCCAGAGCCATAGTTCCCGTAGCCGAATTGGCCAGAGCCATAGTTGCCGTAGCGGGAGCCCCAGGACGAGCTCCTCCTGCGGTTCGCCTGAGGAATCGCTCCAAAGGAAAACGTCGCGCGCTGCTTTACACGGGGGGTAGCAGGCGCGGCGGCCTGTCGAGCCGCCTGAACCTTGGCGTGACCCACCGCGTGCTCGGCCCGCTTGGGCCGCAGCTTGGCGACCCGCTTGAGTTTGCGCGACGCCATCGACAACGACGAGCGCGTGGTGACCG